>JASJGW010000199.1:0-5981 GCA_033791305.1 Gammaproteobacteria bacterium
GGTTGATGGCCAGTCGGCTGAGTCCATCCGCATCGATACTCGCGATGGTTCTGTGCGTGTGCTGGCCATGGCCACGGCACCCTGGCGCCGTAATCCGAATCCTGCCGGTGGCGTCGATAAACTGCCTGCCAGCGGCAGCGATACCGTGCTACAGCCGGATGAAATAAAGGAACTCATTATCTTTGCAAAAGAGTTGCCCGAGAAATTTCCGCCCATCACCGATGATGCAGGCAATCCCGCACCGGCAGATATCGAGTTCGGCTTTCTCGACGGAAAATTACACCTGTTCCAGTTGCGCCCATTCCTGGAAAGCCGACATGCACGTGGCAGCAGCTATCTGAACAAAATGGACCAGTCACTACAGGGAAATATGAATATAACAGTCAATATGCAAGAGGTTCCAAAATGAACAGATTTACGGTTGCGTTCTTGATGTCGTTGTTACTGCCAACTTTGGCGGGTGCCTACCCACTGGATGGGTACAAGGAAACCGGTATTCGCCGCGTCGAAGGCGCACGCTTGGCGAACGAAGGTATTGTACCTGGCCGCAAACAACCGGCAGGTGCACTGCTGTCCACAGACGAAGTGGGTTTGCGGCTGCTTGACTACCAGGCTATGGACCTGCCTGCCCCTGATCCTGTCTTTAGTAAACAGCTCGTGAAAATGCTGGGCAGCAGTGCTGCCAATTACGGCATCGCTGTTCTTGATATCAGTGATCCGGAACGCCCTGTTTACGGGGAACACCGGGGTGATTACCGACAAAACACCGGCAGTGTCGGCAAACTCATCGTGGCACTGGGCCTGTTCCAGGCGTTGGCCGACACCTGGCCTGAAGATCTGGAGAAACGCCGGGACATCCTGAAAAATACCATCGTAACGGCTGATGATTTCAGCATATCGGACCATCATAAAATCCGCGTTTTCAACGTGGAGACCAGAACGCTGGCGCGACGCACCATGCCGGTCGGTGAGCAGGGTACACTGTGGGAATTCCTGGACTGGACCCTGTCCGTGAGTTCCAATTCGGCCGCCGCCATGACCATGCGCGAAGCCATGTTGTTACAACAGTATGGCAAGGACTACCCGCCCCCGGAAGCCGAGATTCAACGCTTTTTCAAGGAGACTCCGGGTAAAGAACTGACAGACCTGTTTCAGCGCACTTTCTTTGATCCCATCACCCGTAACGGCCTGGATATTAACCAGATCCGGCAAGGCAGCTTTTTTACCCATGTCGGCAAGAAAAAAGTAGCCGGTGGTGGTAACAGCTATGGCACTGCCAGGGAACTGGTAAAGCTGACCCTGCGTATGGAACAGGGTCGTCTGGTCGATGAGTTCTCCAGCCGTGAGATCAAGCGACTGCTGTACATGACTGAACGCAGGATTCGCTATGCGTCTGCACCGGCCTTGAGGGACTCTGCTGTCTACTTCAAGTCAGGCTCCCTGTATAGCTGCATGGAAGAAGAAGGTTTCAAGTGCGGCAAGTACAAGGGTAACAAAAGGAACTATATGAACTCACTGGCAATCATTGAATCAACCCATGATGGCTATCAGCTACATTATATTGCTGGTCTGATATCCAATGTATTGCGGGTGAATTCTGCGGTGGAACACCAGACCTTTGGTATGCGTATTCACAGGATAATAGAAAAGGCACATCCGCCGGTGAAAACCGCAACTGAGCCTATGTTTAATCAGCCACCACCGGCGAAACAGGCAATGTAGGTTGGATAAAGCGCAGCGTATCCGTCAGGGGGCGAATTGATTTGCAAGACTACTTTCCGGTACGCACCACGGCCTTCAGTTCATTGACGATGTCACCCAGTGTTCGCATGCTCTTGCCACTCTGCTGATCTTCACCAAGGTGCTCGAGCAGTTCGTTATATAAATAGGCGGGCAAGACATTTTCAAGATATTCCAGGGCTGTACCGCGCAGATTCAAATCCTTGCTGAAAGCAGCCTGCATCGACAGATGCACCGCATCCGGGTCCAGCGTCAGCGCGAGCAAGGTAAACACATGTTCCAGTCCGCGGTTGAATTGCGGATTCACATCTTCCTCGTCACTAGCATAGTCCATTTTTAGTTCCATATCCCTGCCCTCCCATTCCTCCGGGCTGACTTTCAGTTCCCTGCTGATGGCGTCATAGACCTGTTGCCTGGGAATCTCAAGATGTGGATTCCTGTGCCGCATGCGTACCAGCACCCGGGCACAGCTGTAACGGACATTAAAGGTCTCGTCCACAATGCCCCGCAGCAAGCCATCAATTGCTCGCGGGCTGTGGCTGGCCTCAAGCACCCCCGGCAGTCGCTGCCGCACCAGTAACGGCATATCCGGATCGAGCAGCGCATCGGTTAACTGTCCCGGTATACGGCTAACCAGCCAGCGCAGTTCGGTGCGCGCATCCTCGGTAATGTCACCAATTGCCAGCAACGGTATGAGGTAGTGTGCCAGGCTGATATCCATGGCAGGGTTTCCCAGTGCACGGCGTATTCGTCCGGTATCACCGGAGGTTAGATCACTGATAACCAGGGCAAGCTGGCTGGCTTCCTCGGAAATAGAAACGTCTTCGTCGCGTTGCACGTCATCAGGATGGGCCATTGCAGCAATTTTTGACTGCAGGAACTCGCGTTCTGAATAGGCGTTGCTTTCGGCCAGGATTTCCTGGGTGGTTGCGTCAACAATATCTTCTTCCTGAATGCGGATGACACCCTTGCGCAGACTCTTTGCCAGCTGATTGATGTAGCCACGGTTCAGACGCACGACAACAAACAACGCCAGCACGGCGACTATGACTGCACAAGCTGCAACGATAGCAGTGGGTAACTCGGGAGCGATAAACAGCAATAACAGCAGCAGGCCACTGCCGATAAGGTCGCCCAGTCGGTCACTGGCGACATCAATAATGGTTTTCGTTGGTCGTTTCTTGTGTGGTGGCAGGGGGGTGTAAAGCAGTTCAAATGCAGACCGGAAAAATGAATTCGCAAATATAGCCTGGCCACCACGCAGCATGACCATAGACCACAGGTATGTGAACAGCACGCCTATCGTTCCGAAAATTGCAATGGTGAAAGGCAATATTGCGATGGTCATGCCAATGCCAAAACGCTGCAGGATGCGACGCCCCAACAAACTCTGCAGTACAAACCCGATTACGCCAATTGCGGCATAGAATGAACCGAAAAAGGCTATCAATGATTCGCTGTCCTGATAGTGCGCAGAGGCCGCTGACTTGAAGGCGTAGTCGATAAGCGCTGCCATAACAGCAACCAGCACCATCAGTGCGGCCATCCACTGCAGATAGTGTGTCTGGGAAATAACGGTAAAGGCAGATCTTGTTCTCACCGCATTGTCTATTGGTACGATACGTGTTGGTGTCCCGATACACCTGACAGTTACCAGGCAAATAAAGTGTAAACCGCTCAGAAACAGCAGCATGGTCCGCACATCCATGACTTTGGCTACCTGGGTAGTAAGGATACCCCCGATGATACCTCCGAGTGCGGCAGCGGCGGCGATACGTGCGACCCTTTGCTTGGCAGAATGTGGATCAAAACGTTCATTGATAATCGACCAGAATCCACTGATCAGGATGGCGCCAAAGATAGCCATGTGCAGGTACAGGATGACGGATGCCGCACGCGGTTGATAATCGAGCAGCATCCATTCGCCGATAAACAGGATGGCGCTCAGGCCGAATACAACCGGGACCAGTGTAATGGGACTGACCCTGGATAACAGGCGTGACATAATCAGTACGCCGGTTATTGAAGCAATGGCAGCGGCAATGACGACCTTGGGTAAATTCGTGACATCAAAGTTGGAAAGAAACAATGCGTCACGTGTGGCCTTACCGGCAACCTGTTGCGCAATCATGGTGGTTGCCGCAATCAGTGCAAATATCAACGCCGTGGTATCTGTACGTTTATTATCTTCCATCAGGTAAAAACCGGTGAATGTGCCAGCCATGCTCAAGTAACGGAGGGTAGCTGCCGACAATACGATATGGAGCCCACGCAAGTTTATTATCAGCATGGGGACAATTATTTGACTCCTGACCCGCGCTGAAGCGTCTCAGGCCGCCTGATTGGAGCAGGTAAAGAATTATTGACATAAGAAATGGAATGATAAACAGTAGGATAGGACGATTATACAGAGATAAACCCCATCCAGTGTAAAGTTTTATCTCTTAGTATAGAAACCCTGGATATTTACATTTGCTTATATTTTGGATAAGCGTCTGATTTCTGTTAGGATACCTCGCCATATGCGCACATTATACCCAATCGTATTCAGTTTCCTTGGTCTGCTTGTCTCGGCTCAAACGCTGGCTGATGGCGCAGGTGGTTTCCCCTCCCTCTGGGACAGCTATGACGTCAGCCTGCAAAAACAGCTCGAACATACCTTGAAAGAGCTAGGACTCGATCAGGCGGCGAGCAAGCGCAAGCTGGGCGTTACTGTTGTTGATATTACCGATCTAGAAGAACCGCGTGTTGCTTCTGTCAACGGCGACAACATGCTCTATGCAGCCAGTCTCCCCAAGATTGCCATCCTCATGGGTGCTTTTATAGAAATCGAACAGGGCAATATGGTTCTTGATGATGAGACGCGTGGATCCCTGACCCGAATGATACGCAACTCCTCAAATGCCGATGCTACCCGCATGCTGAACCATGTTGGCAAGGACCGCTTGCTGGAGATACTGCAGTCTGATATGTATCACATGTATGACCCGGCAGTTAATGGCGGACTCTGGGTGGGTAAGGAATACGGCCGGTCATCCGCGTACAAGCGCGACCCGCTGCATAACCTGTCACACGGTGCTACCCCCATGCAGGCAGCACGCTTTTATTACCTGCTTGAAACCGGGCAGTTGTGTAATCCGAAATTGACGACTGAAATGAAGACTATGCTGGGCAACCCCGGAATCAAACACAAATTCGTCAAGGGACTTGCCAGCTTTCCCGACGCAAAGATCTATCGTAAATCAGGCTCCTGGAAAAAATGGCATGCTGACAGTGCTATCGTTGAAGCCAGAGGGCATAAATATATTGTTGTGGCACTGGCCGAGGATTCGAGAGGTGGTACCTGGTTAAGCCAGATGATCAAACCTATCCACGAATTTATGATCCCTGAAAAGCTGGCAGCCAACATTCACTAACGGGATACCCTCACCCTGTACGGAAACCTGACCATTGTGTCAGGTTTTTTTTTGCCGGAATATCTTCGAATACAAGCCCGGCAGTAACGTATTCGGGTTTAACGGTGTATTATTCGGGCCTGTAAGTCTGATCCCGGCCACACACGTCACATTTCTTTATGCTGATGATTACAACTTCCGAAAGAAGCACAATCCTGACGGCGAATCTGTTACGAGTGCTCGCCATCACAACCATCGTAATATTGGTCGGTTGTGCGCAAACATCCGATAAAACCAGTACTCATGAAATGTTGAATGCCACGCTTTGGCAACAAACATCAGCTGAATATATTGGTGTAACAAAGCAGGCATACCTATTTGCACAAACAAATCTGGACCAGGCACTGGCAGATACATCGTGGACTGCGGCACTTGAGCAGACCGGTGACTATTCCGGCCTGCCACCGGCAATCATGCTGGATATCGATGAAACCATACTGGATAACGGTCCCTACGAGGCACGTATCATTAAAAAACTGGGCAGCTATTCTCCCTCTTCATTTGCTGAATGGTGTCAGCATGAGAATGCGCCGCTGGTCCCCGGTGTCAAAACATTCCTTGAATATGCCATTGCGCAAAATGTTGCAGTTTTTTATTACAGTGCGCGCAGGGAGAAACTGCGCGCATGCACAAGCCGGAATATGCATGAGCGTGGCCTGCCCCTGCCGGATGATTCACGGCTGTTGTTACACAATGATACAAACAAATCCAGATATCGGGAGATGGTAGCAAAACACTACCGGATTTTATTACTGGTTGGTGACAACCTTGAAGATTTTGTATCGG
>JASJGW010000200.1:0-2817 GCA_033791305.1 Gammaproteobacteria bacterium
TCCATGCCAAGCCGGGATTGGAAAGGCGCACTGAACCGCTTTATGATTGAGTTCCTCGAGTGTATGCCGGAGACACTGTAACCGGGCAGTTACACAGAATTATTTACAGGCTCGTTGTTAAGATGGGAAACACGATTAGTCAGATCACATCTAGAATTTTCATGTAAAATTACTTAACTCCGCGTCCTCCGTGGTTCAAAAATAAAACACTTAAGCATCATAATTTGTCGAAGATGTATCACCACCCGAACCAGTCCAGTTCGTGTGAAAAAACTTGCCGCGTACCTGATCAATACGCTCATAGGTATGCGCGCCAAAATAATCTCTTTGCGCCTGCAACAGGTTTGCAGGTAAACGACCGCTACGGTAACCATCAAAATAAGACAGGGCCGATGAGAAGGCAGGAACCGGGATACCCAACTCAGTTGCTTTTATAACAGCTTTCCTCCAGCCGTTATCGGCGTTGTGTACAGCCTCCATAAAGAAGTTATCCAGCAGCAGATTTTCCAGATCAGGGTTCTTTTGATATGCATCCTTGATATTCGACAGAAATTTACTACGTATAATGCACCCACCCCTCCACATCAAGGCAATGGCTCCATAGTTCAGAGTCCAGCCATACTCAGTAGCGGCTTCACGCATCAGCATATAACCTTGCGCATAAGAAATAATCTTGGATGCATACAGGGCATCATGCAGATGCCTGGTATATTCAGCAATATCATCACTAAAATTGACGCTCGGCCCCCTTATTACAGCCTCGGCCTTTACCCTTTCATCTTTTTTAGCCGACAGGCAGCGTGCAAAAACCGCTTCCCCGATCAAGGTCAGCGGGATACCCAGGTCCAACGCATTAATACCCGTCCACTTTCCCGTACCCTTTTGACCGGCTGTATCCATGATCTTGTTTATCAAAGGTTCACCGTCATCATCCTTGAACCCAAGAATATTGGCGGTGATTTCGACCAGGTAGGAATCCAGCAACCCTTTATTCCACTCAGAAAATACTTTTTGCATTTGGTCCGCATCCATCCCCATGCCACGATGCATGAAATCGTAAGCTTCGCAAATCAACTGCATGTCGCCATACTCAATGCCGTTATGCACCATTTTTACATAATGACCAGCACCGGCATCACCAACCCATTCACAACAAGGCTCATTATCAACCTTGGCTGCAATGGACTGAAATATATCTTTCACATGTGGCCACGCGTCCTTGTTACCACCCGGCATAATCGATGGCCCATTGCGTGCACCTTCCTCTCCACCGGAGATACCCGTACCGACAAATAAGATACCCTTGTCTGCCAGCTCCTGAGTACGCCGACTGCTATCGGTGTAGAGTGAATTGCCGCCATCAATAATGATGTCACCTGCTTCCAGATGTGGCAGCAATTGATTAATAAACAGGTCAACGATCTCACCCGCCTTTACCATCATCATAATCCGGCGCGGTTTCTTCAGTGATGACACCAGTTCTTCGATCGAATGGGTGCCAACAATATTGGTACCCTGTGCAGGTCCCGCAAGAAATTTATCCACTTTTGAAGTCGTACGATTGTAGACGGCAACTGTAAACCCATGGTCATTCATGTTCAGCACCAGGTTCTGTCCCATAACCGCCAGTCCAATCAGGCCAATATCTGCTTGTGCCATATTTAGTTCCTTCTCCGTTAACCGTTGATAAACATATCGACATGAAACAGCTTTTCTGCTCGTACAGCAATTATTTTCTATTTCAAGCCGTAATGATAGGCGGTACTGCGCTGGAGCGCCCGATCGGTCACACAGGGCACGCCCAAGGGACATTTCTCCTGTTTGCCGGGCATCGGAATGTAGACCCGCCGGATAGGCAGTGCCTGAAATCCCAGGCGGTGCACGGATTGGAGCATCGGCTGGAGCAAAATCGCCGGGAGGGGTTCGTACCCACTGAGAAACGCCCCTTTGCACGGCGCACGCAACAATGCGACATTCCCCGTACTGCCGCGAGTGTCGTTTCAATGAATTCTGGAGTGACTGATAAGCAAGGAAGACACACCCATTGACTGCCTGAACCGCAAAGCTGTGCACCAGTTCAAAGCAGCAGGTCGGAGGTTCGGTATAACTGGTGGTAACAACCTGGCACTATGCGGCGTGAACCGCAAGGAGATATGACGTGAAGACATTACTAGCTGCAATACTGGCGGTACTCGTGGCCCAGACCGGTCTCTTCTATTACGGTCTGATTGTGTACCCATACGTGGACGTGGAAGACGAAAACACAATGTACCGTGGTACGGATACCGAATAATATATGGAGGACGAAGAGGCCCTGGATACCATAGGGGTGTGAGAAGGACAGGGAAACCGATACCAGCCCTGCGCCCGGCCTTGCCCACCTGGAGCGACAGTTACCGTTTGCTTGCTCCAGGAACTACCGGGTTTGGCCCAGACTAATGGAATGGTCGCCCCTACTCTAACCGGCATCAAAGTGCCAGTGAACGGCAGGTTTTACAGAAAACGGAAATTCAGGTGTGATACTGATCAGCAGCGTACCGATCAGAAAATGTATCCGGCCACTTTTATCGGTCTGTTATCATCACGCCCATGCTCAATATCCAGAATCTGTCTTACCTGCAAGGCGGCATATCGCTGCTTGAGAATGTGAATCTACAGGCGTATGCCAACCAGCGCATCGGCCTGGTCGGCAAGAACGGCTGTGGCAAGTCCACGCTGTTCCGCCTGATACGCGGCAAGATCAAGCCGGATAGCGGCGAGGTTTCCATTCAGCCTGGAAAGACCATCGCGTTCGTCGAACAGGAGACCGCCAACTCC
>JASJGW010000201.1:0-5465 GCA_033791305.1 Gammaproteobacteria bacterium
GGAAGGGATGTGGGGTTCCGTTTTTTATTCTTTAATTATGGGATGCTGTTTAATTCCATCAATAATTCAACATTCAAGACCTGACCCCTCCCCGAGCAGAGTATTAGTTCAGTGCCATCTGATTGCGCACCTTCAGGGCATAGAGGTGTCGTTCGGCATCGACCAGATGCTGGCCCCAGTGCAGGCGGTAACTGGTCTGCCATATCTGTGCAGCACGCTGCGGCCAGGCCTCATCCAGCAATTCAAGTCCATGCTGCAGGTCAAAATAGATATCTGTCAGGTCATCGGCCAGGCTGCCTGACATGTGCATTTCTTCCGGTGCCGCATCAAATTCCAGCCAATAGCTGTCGCGGTCCCCAAGTAACTTGCGTAACCGGGAATACAGTTTAAAGCGGTCGTCAAGGTCGATACCCGGGATTTGCATATCACCGGTCTCATAGGCATTCAGCGAAGTAACGGCAGAATGCAGCCTTGGCATCAGGGCAAATAACGATCCCAGCCACTTGTCCGCAGACTTCTCAACAGGATTTTCGATCAGCTCACAATAACCCTCTGCCACGTCGACCATTTCTGATAATGTTTCTGTAAGTGTCGTCATGCCAGTGCTATACCTCCTGGATCATAAGTAATACCACTAAATAATTACCAATATTTATGCTTGCCAGTTGCATGGCAGCGCCCGCCCCAAGCAAACCAAGTCTGTATAACAGTGTAGTCAATAAATCAGGTGCTGCGCTTCAGACTTCCACCATTTCAAAATCTTCCTTCGCTGCGCCACATTCCGGGCACACCCAGTTGTCAGGAATATCGTCCCAGCGGGTACCTGGGACAAAACCTTCTTCTGGCAGACCAGCCGCTTCGTTGTAGACAAAACCACACACCACACACAGGTATTCCTTGTAATCACTCATTCAAATTACCTCACCGGTTAATCTCGAATCCAGACCTGAAGTAAAGGGTAAAAAAACCATTTGACCGATACCCTGTCGCAGGATGTTCATGCATTAGTTATTTTATATCCGTATGATTCTGTGGCAATCACGTCACTTCTCCCCCGTCACCCCGACTATCCGCTATTATCTGCTGCATGCAACAGCCAACAATTATAATGACCTTTGCCGGCCATGACCCCTGCGGCGGTGCCGGACTGCAGGCCGACATCGAGACACTTGCCAGCCTGGACTGCCACGCCACGACCGTTATCACGGCCCTGACAGTACAGGACACGCGTGACGTCAAGACTTTCAACGCCATTCCTGCCGACACAGTGACCGCCCAGGCACAGGCGGTACTGGCAGACATGCCGGTTGCCGCCTTCAAGATCGGCATGCTGGGCAGTGCTGCGAATGCCCGCGCCATTCTCGGCATCCTGCAGGACCACCCGAACATACCCCTGGTGCTGGACCCGGTGCTGGCCTCAGGCAGCGGGACCCGTCTTGGCGACCCGGAACTGCTGGAAGTCATCACAACCCTGCTGGTGCCGCGCACAACGGTGCTGACACCCAACAGCCTGGAAGCACGCGCACTGGTACCGGCAGCGGACTCACTGGATGACTGCGCCATTGCCCTGCTGGAACAGGGTGCAGAATTTGTGCTGCTGACCGGCACACATGAAGACTCACCACACGTGGTCAACTCCCTGTACCAGGGCGATCAACTACTGGAAACATTCACCTGGGAACGCCTGCCACACAGTTATCATGGCTCCGGCTGTACGCTGGCTGCCGCTATCGCAGGCATGATCGCACGGGGACTCGACCCGTTTCATGCCGCTCATGAGGCACAGGAGTTCACCTGGAATGCATTGAGCCAGGGTTACCGCCCGGGCAAGGGACAACACCTGCCGGACCGCCTGTTCTGGGCAAGACAGGATGCCTGAATGACCCTCAGCGTACTAGACGATGGCCTGTATGCCATTACCGACAGTACCCTGATCCCGCCCGGGCAATTAACAAGCAGCGTTGCCCGGGCAATTGCCGGTGGTGCGTCTGTCATCCAGTACCGGGACAAACAAGCGCCTGACCCTGCGCGTTACCGTGAAGCCGCTGCACTGGCGACGCTGTGTCGCCAGCACGGTATCCCGCTGATTATTAACGATGATGCAGAACTGGCAGCCGCTGTGGATGCCAGTGGCGTTCACCTCGGCAGAACAGACCCTCCCATCCGGCAGATGCGGGAGCGATTGGGACCACGGGCCATTATCGGTGTGTCCTGTTACAACGACCTTGAGCGTGCCGTCACAGCGTCGCAAGCAGGAGCGGATTATGTGGCCTTCGGTCGCTTTTTCCCGTCACACAGCAAGCCGCACGCACCACCGGCCGAGACCGCAGTACTCAGCCGTGCACGCCGGCAGCTTGATCTGCCCATCGTCGCCATTGGCGGCATCACGCCCGGTAACGGGCAATCATTACTTGCCGCCGGGGCCAACCTGCTGGCGGTCATTCACGGGGTATTCGGGCAACCGGATATCCGGGCTGCCGCTGCCCAATATGCCGAGCTGTTCCGGGATCAGGTATATTCCAAACTGACAAAAACAGAGACAGAAACAAATTAAGCTGGGTACCAGATTTTTTTATTTAATGGCCACATCAGAAGGAATCACCTCATGACCCGATCGCACGAACTGTTTCAATCTGCCTGCCAGCACATACCCGGTGGTGTAAATTCACCGGTACGGGCCTTCAAGGGCGTTGGCGGTGACCCGGTGTTCTTTACCCGCGGTGAAGGCGCCTGTCTGTATGACTCCGATGACAAGCGTTATATCGATTATGTCGGTTCCTGGGGATCCATGATTGCCGGCCACGCCCACCCCGAGGTCATTCGGGCGGTACAGGAAATGGCGGCCAATGGGCTGGGCTTCGGGGCACCCACAGAAATCGAGACCCGCATGGCCGACAAACTCTGCAGCCTGGTGCCCTCGATGGAGTTGGTACGCATGGTCAATTCCGGAACCGAGGCCACTATGAGTGCCATCCGCCTGGCACGCGGTTTCACCGGCCGGGACCGTATCATCAAATTCGAGGGTTGCTACCATGGCCATTCCGATGCCCTGCTGGTCAAGGCAGGTTCCGGGCTCCTGACACTGGGGGTACCCACATCACCCGGGGTACCGGCCGACGTTGCCGCCCATACCACCACCCTGACATACAATGACTTAGCAGGCATCAGGCAGGCATTTGAGTCCATTGGCAGCGAAACAGCCGCCGTGATCGTCGAACCCGTCGCAGGCAACATGAACTGTATCTTACCGGAACCGGGCTTTCTGGAAGGCCTGCGTGAGCTTTGCAATGCCCACGGCTGCGTGCTTATTTTTGATGAAGTCATGACCGGCTTCCGGGTTGCCCGGGGTGGCGCACAGGCCCACTATGGCATAACACCGGACCTCACCACCCTTGGCAAGGTCATCGGCGGCGGGCTTCCTGTTGGCGCTTTTGGCGGACGACGTGACATCATGGAACAGATTGCACCCATCGGCCCGGTCTACCAGGCCGGCACTCTGTCCGGGAACCCCATTTCCCTGGCCGCCGGGCTCGCCACCCTGGAGCTGGCGGCCAAAGACGGCTTTCATGAACAACTCGATGCCACAGCAAGGCGCTTGACGAGCGGACTGCAGGCAAGTGCCGACAAGGCCGGCATCCCCTTCACCACCAACCAGGTGGGCGGTATGTTCGGCTATTTCTTCAGTACTGAGCCGTCCATCAGTCGCTTTGAGCAGGTCAGCCGCTGCGACCTGCAAAGATTCCAGCAGTTCTACCACGGCATGCTCGACGCAGGCGTGTATCTTGCGCCCTCGGCCTACGAGGCCGGCTTTGTTTCATCCGCACATACTGACGCGATCATCGACGACACGATTGAAGCAGCTAACCAGGTATTTGCGACGCTGTAGTCGTATTAAAAAAACTGATGTCAAAAAAAATTTTTCGTGTGATTCCGTGCCAATAATTTCTTTTTCAGGTTGAAGGAATACTAGTGTGGAAGAACTGCTGCAAAACCTGCTTCACTGGATTGCCCTGCACCCAATTGCGTTCAGCGTTGCGGTCTTCTTCATTGCACTGATGGAGTCACTGGTGGTGCTGGGGCTGCTGATCCCCGGTGCCGCCCTGCTGTTCGGGGCCGGCGCACTGATGGCCACAGGCACGCTGCCCATCGTCCCGATCATGCTGTCAACAATTGCCGGCGCCATTGTCGGTGACTTCGTCAGTTTTCTGCTGGGCCAGCACTATCATCAGCGCCTGCGCGTCATCTGGCCTTTCAGACGCTACCCGGTGCTGGTCAATCGCGGCGTCGATTTCTTCGTCAGGAACGGTGGTAAAAGCGTGTTTATGGCGCGCTTCATAGGACCGCTGCGTCCGATTGTTCCGGCAATCGCCGGCATGATGAACATGTCCACGGCACGCTTTCTGGTCATCGATATCATCGCCTCGGTGCTGTGGGCCCCGGTCTATATCCTGCCAGGCATGGTGTTTGGTGCCTCCCTCGGACTGGCGGCTGAGGTGGCCGGCCGCCTGGTAGTGTTGCTGGTCATGATTGCCGGCATCGCCTGGCTGGGAGTGTGGCTTACGGGCACCCTGATACGACTGCTGCAGCCACACATTGCCAGCGCGCTGGAAAAGACACTGGAGTACAGTCGCAACCACCCGCTGGTCAAACCACTGGCCGGCTCATTGCTGGATCCCGACCACCCGGAAGCCCGCGGCCTGGCAGTACTGTCCGTACTGTTCTTTATCACCCTGTGGCTGCTACTGCTAACGTCCCGGCAGGTACTGCACGGTCACTGGCTGGATGGCGTTGATGCCTACATCTTTCACTCGCTGGAAAACCTGCGCACACCCTGGGCAGACCAGGTCATGGTCTTTATCACCCAGTTCGGTGACCAGGCACTGCTGGCGATCGTGCTGGCCGGCAGTTGCGCATGGCTGTTCTGGAAACGCTACACCAAGGCCGCCTGGCACTGGGTAGCGGTGTATGTCAGCGCAGGATTGCTGACGTGGGTACTGAAAAACACGGTACAGGTGCCACGCCCGCTGGCTGCCTACAATGGCTATTCATTCCCGAGCGCCCACAGCAGCATGAGTCTTGCAGTCTACGGTTTTCTGGCACTCATAATTGCCCGCGAACTGCACATCACGCGGCGCTGGCTGCCCTACTTCGGTGCCGGACTGGTCATCGTATCGATCGCACTGTCACGCCTGTATCTCGGTGTCCACTGGTTCTCCGATGTCCTTGCGGGGCTTCTGCTGGGCCTGGTCTGGGTCGCATTGATTGGTATTGCCTACGACCGCCACCCGGCACCCCGCCTGCCGGTAAAGCGATTGCTGGGGATCACCGCACTGCTGCTGATCATCACCGGCACCTGGCAAACGCAACATGAGTTTAAACAGGAACTTGCCCACTACACGCCCCAAACTCCCATACACCGAATCACCCTGCCGACCTGGAAAACCGGCGGCTGGGCGCAACTGCCT
>JASJGW010000202.1:0-4602 GCA_033791305.1 Gammaproteobacteria bacterium
CCTGTTGCCGACAGACAATTAAAGTCACCGGAACATGCCAGCCCTGATCCCTTCATCCGCCCCACTCCACGAAGGAACGGGCGTCTGCAGTGGCGCCTGAAATTACAAAAAACACCCGGTCAGACGAATCACGTCCCGGCCTTGTCATTGTCAACTATGGAAAAAACCAGCTGGTCGAGGATGCAAGCGGTGATATCTATCGCTGCGTTGCACGGCGCGGCTTGCCGCAAATAGTCTGCGGTGACGAGGTTGAATGGCAGCCGACCGGCGAGTCGGCCGGCGTCATTGAAACAATCCTGCCGCGCCGCACCGTTCTGTTGCGCGCCGATGGTAACCACAAGAGCCGCCCGCTGGTCACCAATATTGACCAGGTCATCATTGAAGCAGCCCTTGAACCCGCCCTGGACTATTTCCTGATAGACAAATACATTGTGGCCGCCGACCTGGCGCAGGCTGAACCTCTGATCGTTATCAACAAGTCCGACCTGATCAGACCTGAGGATCGCAGCCGCATTGAGGCACTGATCAGCGAATACAGTTCAATCGGCTATACCACCCTGCTGACCAGTGCACTTGAAAACACCGGCATCAAGGCATTTTCCGACGGCCTGGTTGGGAAGACCAGTATCCTTGTTGGCCAGTCCGGTGTCGGCAAGTCATCCCTGATCAGACGATTATTGCCAGACCGTGACATTACCATCGGCCGACTATCTGCGGCTTCCGGACTCGGCAAGCACACCACCACCTCGACAACACTGTATCACCTGCCCCATGGCGGCAAGCTGATCGATTCACCGGGCGTGCGTGATTTTTATCTCGGCCGGATAGCCGATGATGAACTCGGCAATGGGTTTTGCGAATTTCGCCCCTACCTGGGCCAGTGCAAATTCAATGACTGCCGTCACCTGTCTGAACCGGGGTGTGTAATTAATGCTGCCGTTGCTGATGGCAACATACTCAAACGGCGCATGGAGAGTTACCGCCGATTGCAACAGTCAGACAATAACAAGTTATAGGCGCGGATTGCAGCCGCGAAATGCATCCTGCGACCATGGCCTCGTTTCAGAGTATAGAATCAACCCGGCGGCCAATTCATTGAACGACCGCCCAACAAGTGCAAATGAATGTGATAGACAGACTGACCAGCCTCCGGATTACAGTTCATCACCATCCGGTAACCCGGTTCAGCGATCCCCTCATCGGCAGCAACCTGCCGGGCAGCGAGGACCATTTTCCCGATCAGTCCTGCATGCTCCGGTGTCAATTCATTGGTGGTCGCAATGTGGCTTTTCGGGATCACCAGCACATGCACAGGTGCCTGTGGATTAACATCACGGAAGGCCAGCACGTCATCATCTTCAAACACCGCATCCGGCTGGATCTCCCCCGCAACTATCTTGCAGAACAAGCAATCAGTCATTATCAAATCTCCTGTCGCCCGGCAAAGGCATGCGACAGCGTGCCGCCGTCGATATATTCAAGTTCACCACCCATCGGTACGCCATGTGCAATACGCGTTGGACGTACGTCGTGGACCCGCGCCATTTCGCTGACAAAGTGCGCGGTCGCCTCACCTTCAACCGTCGGGTTTGTCGCGAGAATCAGTTCTTTCACTTCGCCTGTCGCAAGTCGCGTTGCCAGCAAATCCAGCCCCAGCGCCTCAGGACCGATGCCATCAAGCGGTGACAGGTGCCCCATCAAGACAAAATACAACCCTCGAAAACCGGTTGACTGCTCCAGCGCCTGCACGTCCGCCGGTGTTTCTACCACGCATAACTGACTGCGATCACGCCGGTCATTCGCACACAGCGTGCAAACAGTTTCCTCGCTTAAGGTCCTGCATTCCCGGCAATGGCCGACCTTATCCATGGCCAGGTTTAATACTTCTGCCAGCTGGCGCGCGCCATCACGATTGTGTTCCAACAGGTGAAATGCCATGCGTTGTGCAGACTTTGGACCCACACCGGGAAGACAGCGCAGGCTTTCGATCAAACGCCCGATCAGACGGGAAGCACTCATCGGCTAAAACGGCAGCTTCATGCCTGCGGGCAGATCCAAACCGTTGGTCAGACCTGACATCCGCTCCTGGGTAGTTGCTTCCACCTTGTGCGTGGCATCATTAATCGCTGCGGCAACCAGGTCCTCAAGCATATCCTTGTCATCGGCCATCAGGCTGTCATCAATCGATACCCGCCGTACCTCATGTTTGCCGGTCATGGTGACCTTGACCATGCCACCCCCGGATTCACCGGTTACCTCCAGGCTGGCCAGCTCCTCCTGGGCCTTCTGCATACTCTCCTGCATGGCCTGGGCCTGTTTCATTAAATTACCTATTCCACCTTTCATATATAGTAACCTCGATCTACGTAAATTCCAGCTGGCACTCTTTTAAAATGATATCAACGGATACCACCCCAACAAGCTGAGTGCCGGTTTTTGTGTAATAGCCACGGAATTCACTGAAAAATAAATGTCTTAATAGATGTTTTTCCGTGTCCTTCCGTGGCAATTGTTCTATCTATATCAAATTAGTCCCGTGGCCTGATTGAGTCCTGATTAACCGAACCGCCAAAGGCATCCTCTATAGCCCTGACATTCTCATCCTGCAAAATAGATTGCTCTGCCTGCTGCTGCCGCTCATGCTGTTCCCGTGTCCGCTGCCCCGCAGGGGTCTCGCTCACCAGCTTGCCTTCTTTGGCAATCCTGACCGTCACTTTCCGCTGATAATATTTACACAACGCGGCTTCCAGTTGCTCCTCACGCGCCTTGCCCAGCAAATGCGTATGCGCCGGGTCCAGCGACAGGTTAACAATATCGTCCTCCAACCCGTGGAAGGCACAATTCAATGACATTTCGCGCGTCATGCCCTTCAGTGACAGTGCCTCGATAATGCCGGCCCACTCACCGGTGCTCGTTTCGGTACCGGCACCGCTCACCTGGTCAGCAGGTGCCGGCGTGTGCGCTGCCGGCATTGCCGACGATTTTTGTACCGCTGACTCCCCGTGCTGCTGCGTTGGTTGCAACCGCGCACGCACTGGGACAGCTTCCGGTACCAGTGCTGCCGGACGAAACGCCAGCATGCGCAGCATCACCATCTCAAAACCGCCACGCGGCTCCGGTGAAAGCGGCAGGTCACGGCGGCCAATCAAACCGATCTGGTAGTAGAGTTGTACATCTTCAGCCGGCAGCTTGCCCGCCAGTGCCAGCACGGCACCGCGATCACCAAAGCTGTCATCAATGGCATTCGGCAGGGTCTGGGCGATAGCAATACGCTGCAAGGCCGAGACAACATCTGCCAGCAATGCCCCATAGTCCGGAGCAAAGGTATCTGCCTTGCCAATTTCTTCCAGCAATAATGCGGCGTCACTTTGTGCCAGCGCATCCAGCAGTCGATAAATCACATCCCGGTCGATGGTACCGAGCATGGCACAGACTTCATCTTCCCTGAGGCTCCCGCCACCAAAGGCAATCGCCTGGTCGAGCAGGCTCAGGGCATCCCGCATACTGCCGTTGGCCGCAAATGCCAGCTGGCGGACAGCACCCTCTTCCGAGGTCACCTGCTCATGTTCCAGGATGGTATCAATCTGACCGGTAATTTGCGGCAGGGTCAGGCTTTTCAGATTGAACTGCAGGCAACGTGACAGAATCGTCACCGGCAAGCGCTGCGGATCGGTCGTCGCCAGCAAAAACTTCACATGGGGCGGCGGTTCTTCCAGCGTTTTCAGCAGGGCGTTGAAACTGTGCCCCGAGAGCATATGCACCTCGTCGATCAGGTAAACCTTGAAACGCCCGCGTGTCGGTGCGTATTGCACGTTCTCCAGCAACTCACGGGTATCTTCAACCTTGGTACGTGAAGCAGCATCCACCTCAATCAGGTCAATGAACCGGCCTTCATTGATTTCCTCACAGGCACTGCACTTGCCGCAGGGGCTGGAACTGACCCCTTCTTCACAGTTGAGGGCCTTGGCAAAGATCCGTGCAATGGTGGTCTTGCCAACTCCCCGGGTCCCGGTAAACAGGTAGGCGTGATGCAGCCGGTCGCTATCAAGCGCATTGACCAGTGCACGCTGCACATGATCCTGACCGACCAGTTCGGTAAAATTCCGGGGACGCCATTTCCGCGCAAGAACCTGATAACCCATTGATTAGATTGCCCTGTTAGATGGCCACTATGATTGAAACCAGGGAATATAGAGGTGACCTGCACCAGCCACACCCCGGCGCCCGAATCCACTGCTGCCGCTGCTCCCTTCCGGGCCTGACGGGGTTCACAGCTTATCGTCGCGGGGGGACCGGCACAAGCCACCATAAACATTTAGGCCGCCCATTATAGAGTGAATCGCACGCTTTTTTAAACTCAATTTGTATACGACAGGAGGCAGGAGTTGGCAGGTACCGGACCAGACTTGAAATTCCCAAACGAATAATGATGTTATGCTCGCCCGACTTGCTACAATCGGGCAAAATGCCCTGGCTCCGCGCCACAATCAATAACGGGAAACCAGAACAAGCACAGGGGGAGATTCCATGGACACATCAAAAGACGCCTACTGGAAGGCAAACATCCGACTCGTCACTGGCTGTCTGATTGTCTGGTTCAGC
>JASJGW010000203.1:0-2831 GCA_033791305.1 Gammaproteobacteria bacterium
AGTATCGGACATCTTTCAGTATAGACACGTTTATCAATGGAAGTTTCCGGAATAATGACAGGATAATGCAGACCAGGTTGCCAGCATCGCGAACCTGCCGGGCATGCGCACCGGGAGTTGACTTCACGGCACACCCAAATCCCGATATCCATGCGCATTGCCTGGCCATGGACGAATTACTAATAACGCAATAATAGTCCGTCACCAAAAAGACCAGTAATTCTCCTTGCAATGATTGATAACGCTAGTGAATCACCTGGTTTTTAACCTGGTAGTCGGGTAATTCACAACCCTTGCTTTCTATAGAGCTGGAAAAAGAGCAGCAAACCACAGCAAATAGAAAACACCTGCAAGTCATTATATATCTTGCTGTTTTTTTATTATTATGTCGTGCCCGGATAGACTCGAACTCCTGACCGCTTGGCTCGTAGTGTTCAGCCGGCTTCGCATAGCGGCGTAATTAAGCATTCGCCACCTACATATCTACATATGCGGGTAAACTTTGGCTAAACTGAAATATGAAGAAAGACTCTTCGTCGCGGAATTGGATAAATCATGCTAGTTCGCTTTTGGGGTACACGCGGATCATTGCCAAAACCGGGACCAGGCACTATCCGCTACGGTGGTAACACGTCCTGTGTCGAGGTACGCTCGGCCGCCGGGACGCTGGTCGTCATCGATTGTGGAACCGGAGCCCATGATCTTGGCCAGACGCTGATGGCGGAACCAATTCAACCGGTTCGCGGCCACCTGTTAATCAGCCACACGCATTGGGATCACATTCAGGGAATTCCATTCTTTCAGCCATTGTTCGTACCCGATAATGAGTGGAACATATACGCACCGCATAGTCTAAGCCAGTCGATTCGGGATACGCTTGCGGGACAGATGCAGTACACCTATTTTCCTGTGACACTTGAAGCGCTAGGCGCGGAGATCAAATATCACGACCTTGTGGAGGGCGTATTCCAGGTGGGAGACATCACCGTTCGGTCTCGCTACCTTAATCACCCGGCTTTGACACTGGGCTACCGGCTGGAAGCCGACGGTGTTGCAGTCGTATATGCATGCGATCACGAACCTTTTTCTCACCCGCCATCTACAGACAAGACCGGGGTCAGCGAGCAAGACCGTCGACATGCAGATTTTTTGCGCGGCGCTGATCTTGTTATTCATGATGCCCAGTACACCGCGACGGAATACGTTAACAAGATCGGGTGGGGCCACAGCACGGCCGAATTTGCGGTCGACATCTGCAATGCCGTTGGGGTAAAGCAACTGGCGTTGACCCACCATGATCCAATGCACGATGACGCCGCTATCGATCAGATTGTCACCACAACCAGAAGTAGAGTGACCCCCTCCAGGCAGCCGCTTCATGTGTTCGCGGCCGCAGAAGGCGAGACCATTGAACTGGAATCCGACCGCGACACAGGGGCAACGCACAGCGCCACCGAATTTTCTGCCATCACACCGATTGTACCCGCAGCCACGGAATATTCGATATTCATGGGTACTACGGACGCTCAAACAGCCGAGGTGCTAAGGGACGCAGCAGCAGCTGAGAATGTGCGCCTCACGTCAGGAACAAGCACGGAGACCGCGCTGCAAATCATAGCAACAGACCGACCGTCGCTGGTAATCGTGGACGAACAATCAGCGGGAGATGACGCTGTTGAAATATGCCGGAGGGTGACAGAATCAGGCCTTCACGAAACACTGCAAACACCTATTATGGCACTCGTTGACAGGGAGAATACGGCCTCGGACCTGGCTGAGTTTAACACCGACTGGATGATCAGGCCCTTTTCTCATGAGTATGCGCGCGCACGAATACGCGCTTGTATTCTGCAAACCACCTGCCGATGGGTACGCGCAAGGCTGCCGGAAAACGAAACGGCGCGACTGGCCGCCCTCGATGAACTGGAGATCCTGGATACCGCGCCGGAAGAACGCTATGACCGCATAGCCAGAATAGCTTCGGAAGCTTTTGAAGTCCCAATCGCACTTGTCAGTCTCGTCGACCGCGATCGACAGTGGTTCAAGTCCTGCATCGGTCTAGATGCGAAAGAGACTCCCCGTGACATGGCATTCTGCGCACATGCAATCCTGAAAGATGAGGTACTGATTGTCCCTGATGCTTTCCTGGACCCGCGTTTTGCCGACAATCCGTTGGTGACCGGTGAGCCGCACGTTCGCTTCTATGCCGGCTGTCCTTTAAAACTACCTGACGGGAACTTTATGGGTACCCTGTGCCTCATTGACACACGACCGCGCCAGCTTGACGACAGGAAGATAAACCTGCTTCGAGACCTCGGAAAACTGGCTGAGTTAGAACTTTCGAGAGAGGCCCAGCCAGAATCAGACTGAACGACCCGTACGATGCCACCCAATGCGGGGCTTTGGTGCGACAGTCACCAGGACACTTTTCCATGCGAAACCGTGTGAGAGTAGCACCAGTATAGATCGCAATACGTTGTCGAAGCGTCACGGTACGACTATACGCTCCTGGCAGAAGGCGAGCTGTTTTCGTCCAAAGGATGTACAGTATCTGACAGGTTTTCGAGCACAACCTCTGCAAATGCATCGAGTACCTGACGGCGGGAAAAATTGCGGCGGTATACCAGTGATATCCGGCGACAGGTATCCGGTAGTTGCAGTTGCCTCGCTCTGATGCATCTACCTCTTGCCGATGCTGTCTTCAATGCCAGCGCAGGCAACAGGATGTTGATTCATCGATCAACTCAGTCAAAGTACTTCTCAAGAAAGAGAGAGATCTTTCGCCTGCTGCTCGAATACTATCCGTACCGCCCGTTCCCGTATCTCCGGGG
>JASJGW010000204.1:0-3022 GCA_033791305.1 Gammaproteobacteria bacterium
GTGCCGGGCTGGGGGTGGCGGTCGGGTTCCTGGGCATCAATATCGTGATTGGCACCTTTATTGAGCCACGCTACATGGGCAAGGGGCTGGGATTGTCGACCCTGGTGGTATTTCTCTCCCTGGTGTTCTGGGGCTGGGTGCTGGGTCCGGTGGGGATGTTGCTGTCGGTGCCCTTGACGATTGTCGCCAAGATCGCGCTGAATGGCCATGAAGACACGCGCTGGGTGGCCATCATGCTGGGCCCGAAGGTGGAACCGGAGCTCGCCGCCGCGCCTGCATTACCGGATACGGAAAATGGCGCTTGCGACGTCGGTAATAATTTATAAGTTGCTGATACTTGATAGATTGTTATGTTTGTACTATGGTTTCTTAGACATGGGTATGCAGTGCTGAGAACCTGGAACAGCGTCGCACTTCTGGTGATCGGGCCTCAAGCCGGCTAAAGGCGGGGTGGTCACCGGACGAATAATAGAGAGTATTCGAATACCGCTATCTGATCCTGCTGTTCCGGATCGTGCACAAGGAGATTTACATCATGCAACAGTCAAACAGGAAGCTGCTCACGTACATTCTGGCTTTCACACTCGCTCTTTCCAACGTTATGTTCAGTTCAAATGTGGCCGCTTATGATACTTGGGCCACTCAAATGGCCAATGAAGAACCCACTGGGGGTAGCATGCTGGCAGATGCCTTTATGGTGCGGCCATTCATGCTGGTTAGTACTGTCCTCGGTACTGCAGCTTTCATCGTTACACTGCCTTTCAGCCTGCTGGGTGGTAATGCCGGTGACGCCGGTCGGGCACTTGTCGTGGAACCCGCTGCATATACCTTTGTGCGACCACTGGGTCAGATGTAGACAAACACCTCAGGTTTTATCAATCAAAAGCCACTGTTGCCGACAGGTGACAGTGGCTTTTTGGTATCTGTCGCTAGTGCGCTATCTACGTGATAATTATGGAACTCACAATTGTCATGTTGGATAGTGCACGAGTATTAAAGCCTGTCAATAAGGTTTAATATGGCAACTCTTTAAACAGAGCAGGATGAATCTCCCATGATGTGCAGCATGACGGCTTTTGCTAGGCAGGAGGCTGATACAGAATTTGGCAGCCTGGCATGGGAGATTCGTTCACTGAATCATCGTTATCTCGAACTGGGTGTACGTTTGCCGGAAGAACTGCGGGCCATGGAATCAACAGTCCGGCAGCGGGTGAATGCCCGTCTGGGGCGCGGTAAGGTGGAGTGTTCCTGCCGTTTTCGACCTGTCACTGCCGGCACGGCGCCTGTAGACGTCGACCGGGACAATCTGGCCCGCGTACTGGCAGCCTGTGAGGAGGTGAGCGACCGCTTACCACAGGCGGTGCCGTTGAATCCGCTTGAATTGTTACGCTGGCCAGGTGTGCTGCGCGAGGAGTTGGTTGATACCGGGCCATTGAAGCAGGCTGCGCTGGCATTGCTGGACAAGACGCTGGATGACTTACTGCTGTCCAGGGGGCGTGAAGGCGAGCAGATCAAGAGCATATTGCTGCAGCGCTGCGATGACATGAGCAAGCTGGTTATGCAGGCGCGTACCTGCCTGCCGGAAATACGTGCCGGTCTGCGGGAAAAGCTGGAGACACGTCTGGCCGACATTGACGTGAGTGCCGATCCGGGACGGCTCGAGCAGGAACTGGTGATACAGTTGCAGAAGATCGATGTCGATGAGGAGATGGATCGTCTTGAAAGTCATATCGGGGAAGTGCGTCGGGTATTGAGTCGCAAGGAACCTGTGGGGCGACGGCTGGACTTTCTGATGCAGGAACTGAACCGCGAGGCCAATACCCTCGGTTCCAAGTCAGTGGTGACCGAGACAAGCAATATTTCAGTCGAACTCAAGGTGTTGATAGAGCAGATGCGCGAGCAGGTGCAAAATTTGGAATAGCGTTTCAAGCTATTATCGCTACCTATTGGCTGTCTTGAGAATGGCGAGTTCAGGTTACCGGGGTTACGCCGTGATTTTGTGTGTTTTATCGCGCTTCCCCCAATGACAGCATACAGCGCCCGAACACCAGCGGGCATTTTCAGTCAGTCGCTATAAACACGACATGAAAGATTATTGCCTTCATGTCGGTTACCCGTTAGCAAGAAGCCTGAGTGACGGTATGTGGGGAAAGCGCTCGTCTATTCCCCACACACCCAGGGAGATTTCTCGGTTTGTCTTCCCTTTAACGCCGCTTCGGTGCCCCCGGACACCGTTTCCGACACAGATAAACAACGCTGATGCTGACCAGAATAGAAACATAAACCCCTGCAGCTGTTAGAGAATCCCAGTACATGTCGTCACCTCACCTTATTCAAATATAAATAATTTAACAAATTAGAAATTAATGATTTGCAAATGGTAGCGACATGACTGTGTATTTCTTGAGGGGCTAAAGCAGATTCGGCATGATTTTGCAGAGTCTGTTCCAAAAGCAACCAATGGGTGCCCCCATTTGTTGACATTTATTGATGGATTCTTGGGAAACGGGCAGGTTAATCTGTGTACGTGCGAATGCCTGGTGTTTGGTATTCAAGCGTGAATACAGAATAAATAAAAAACCTTCAACCGGGTGCAGTCAGGTTAAGGACGTATAGCAGGTCGCTGGTCAGCGGCCGGAGGGAAAACATCATGACACATACACGTCCGGCGGGCAGTGGCACGCTGTATATCATATCGGCACCTTCCGGCGCCGGGAAATCCAGTCTGTTGCGGGCCTTGCTGGAAACCATGGGCGGGGACCTGGCCTTGTCGGTGTCACACACGACGCGTTACCCGCGGCCCGGTGAAGTCGATGGTGCGGATTACCATTTTGTCGATGCTGTGGCGTTTGAGGCCATGGTCAGTCAGGGTGACTTTCTGGAGTATGCCCAGGTGTTTGATAACCGCTACGGGACCTCACGGCAGGCCGTGGCAGACCAGCTGGCAACGGGCGTTGATGTGATTCTCGAGATTGACTGGCAGGGCGCCCGACTGGTGCGCGAGCTGCAGCCGGAGGCCGTC
>JASJGW010000205.1:0-3519 GCA_033791305.1 Gammaproteobacteria bacterium
GGCATCAGCAGCATGACGATTAAAATACTAAATCGTGACAATGAGTGATGTTCGCTGTTTTGGCTGTTCATGTGAGCATCATTCCTGTGTGCGTGTCAGGTTGTTTGCACTGCCTGAGCAGTATATGACTTCCGATATGCAGAATTGTTCAATTTAACCAGGCATTTTATGGCCTGCTGGCTGCACTCCAAAGGCGCTTTTCGATGGCTCGATGGCCGGGGTTGAATCGATGCTAGAAGCATACACCTGGCACCCTGCCATACCCGAATATTAGCCGCATATGGGCACCACCCCAATGTACGCTCATGCACTGAATATGCAGTCATCACATTTTTTTATCAAGATAATGCTATTATCCGGTGCTCATCATCGGGGACAAAAATAATAAGCGATTCAGTCCAGGAGAGAACCATGCAGCGAGCATTCGCGTTCCACGTTTATGCTACCTTCACAAGCTTATTACTGCTTGCTCATACAGTCATTGCACATGATGACCCCATTACAGAAAAAGGCGATCTAAGTCTCGGCGGTGGTGGCACCGGTGGACCTTTTGCCACATTCAACGTTGAGCTGACTGCACATCTACCACACGCAAGTATCGGTGGTGCAGGCACCGGTGTCCGTGGTGCAGACATTTGGGGCTGGACCGATGTTTTCGATAATAAGGAATATGCACTGGTCAGCCGCTCTGACGGTACTGCTTTTGTCGATATTACTGATCCCTACAATCCTGTTTATCTCGGTTTTCTGGCTACACATACCGGGGTAACTGCCTGGCGCGATGTCAAAGTGTATGCGGATCATGCCTATATTGTCTCTGATAATAACGGTAACCATGGTATGCAGATTTTTGATCTCACTAACCTCAGAAACATTACCAACCCGCCTGTCACATTCACGGAAACAGCACATTACAGCGGGTTTACCGAAGCCCACAATATCGCGATTAATGAGGCAAACGGCTTCGCTTATGCGGTGGGCGCCAACACATACAGTGGTGGATTACATTTTCTTGATCTTGGTGACCCGGTTAATCCCTTGTCGCCAGGTGGTTATGCAGGTGACGGTTACTCTCACGATACCCAGGTAGTTACTTATCAGGGGCCGGATATTTTTTATACCGGTAGCGAGCTTGCATTTTGTGCAAACGAAGACACATTGACCATTGTAGATGTGAGCAATAAATCATCGCCCGTTATGTTGTCTCGTGTACCTTACCTGAATTCATCCTATACCCATCAAGGCTGGCTTACCGAGGATCAGGCGTATTTTATTTCCAACGATGAACTGGATGAACGCAATAATCCCGATATTAATTTTACCCGCACACATATATGGGACGTTTCGGATATCGATAACGCCTTCCACGTCGGCTTCTATGAGGCGCAGGTCCAGTCCATCGATCATAATCTGTACGTTCACAACGGGCTGATCTATGAGGCCAACTACACCACGGGGCTGCGCGTGCTGGAGCCTGTGGATCTTGATAATGCGCAATTACAGGAAGTCGCTTTTATTGATACTCACCCGGCGATAGATTCTTTGACTGCCTTTGATGGTGCCTGGAGCGTCTATCCCTATTTTTCAAGCGGAAGTATCATTATTGGTGACCGAGATGAAGGTCTGGTGATTGTGCGTCTCATCCAGACTGATCTCAGTTTACAAATACAAACACCACCGCCAGACTTGCTGCTGGAGACGCATTCTTTTGCATATACAGTGACGGTGACTAATCAGGGCCCTATTACCGCCAATCAAGTGCAGTTAACAGATGCATTACCAGCAGGACTCAGCTTCGTGGCTGCTACACCTTCACAAGGTACGTGTAACCATTCAGCAGAAATGATTACCTGTGATCTGGGAACGCTCTCTAGCGGCGTCAGCAGCAACGTCCAGATAGAATTGGGCGCAGACATTCCCGGCTCACAGTTGCAAACCCTGCAGGTCAGTGCGACAGAAATTGACCCTGCGGGCTCTGACAATGAATTACTCATTTCGGTCGAAGTCCTGTCCGATCAGGATGTGGATGGTATTGTGGATACTATTGACAACTGCATAGAGGTACCCAATGCCGATCAGCGAGATGCCGACGGGGATGGCTACGGCAATCTGTGTGACGGTGATCTGAACAACGATGGCAGCATCAATACACTGGATCTGAACGTGTACAAGCTGGCGCACCGTGCAGTGGTGGGGGATGCCAACTACAATGTCGATGCGGACTTCAACGGGGACAGGGTAATCAATACGCTGGACCTGAACATCTTCAAGGGACTGCACCGCCTGCCGCCTGGACCCTCCTGCTGCGCACCATAATACGCTTGTTACTGGCTGGACGTTTACATGATGTAGTCAGGCAGGATTTTTGGTCGTGTGCATTTGCTCAACAGATAATTAATGAGACCTGCCCCGAAGGGCTGCAAGCTGCCATTGCACGACGTGCGCACCGCGATAGTGAAGACCCGCTGCCAAGGAGAAACAATAACGCCTCAGCCCGCCAGCCTGCCGGGGGAGCAGCGTGACGCCAGCCGCCGCCGGAGGGCCTTGTGCAGTTCCATGACGACCAGTACGGTCAATGCCAGGCCCAGCAGCTCCAGCCAGTGTTGTGGCGCGATTGGCTGGATATGCAGGACGTCGCTGATCCATGGGGTGTACATGGCGCCGATGTGAATCAACTGTGCCACCACCGTCCCGAACAGCAGCAGCGGATTGCGCATCGGATTGTGCCGGAATGTCGACAGGCTCTCCGACCGGCTGTTGAAGACATGGATGTTCTCGAACAGTACCATCAGCATCAAGGTCCCGTTGCGTGCCTCGTCCAGCGAGAAGCCGCGCTCCAGCAGTAACTGGAACAGCATGAAGGCAACGCTGCCGATCACCAGCGCCGACAGGACGACGCGTTCGATCATCAGCCGGTTGAAAATCGATTCATGCGGTGGTCGTGGGGGATGACGTAGCTCGTTACCCTCGCCTGGCTCAAATGCCAGCGCCACGTCCTGAATACCGTTGGTCACCAGATTCAGCCATAGTAGCTGCACCGCCAGCAACGGCAGCGGCAGGCCGGCCAGCAAGGCCAGGGTAAACAGCACCAGTTCCGACGCACCGGTCGAGATCAGCAAGAAAATCACCTTGCGCACGTTGGCGTAGGCAATGCGTCCCTCCTCGACACCGGCCACGATCGAGGCAAAGTTGTCATCGGTGAGTATCAGGTCAGCAGTCTCGCGGGCTACGTCGGTACCGCTACTACCCATGGCCACACCGACCTGGGCTGCGCGCAATGCCGGCGCATCGTTGGCACCATCACCACTGACGGCAACAAAGTGTCCGTTGCGCTGCAGAGACTGAATAATTTCGAGCTTTTGCTGTGGCTCCACACGAGCAAATACCAGCGCCCGTTCGGTCAACTGGTCCACGGCAGTCGCATCTTCCGCCTGCTTCAATTGCGGCCCGGTAACAACTTCCGACGAGCTGGTCGCTAGTTCCAGTTCACTGGCAATGGCAAAAGCCGTTTCCGGGTGG
>JASJGW010000206.1:0-12534 GCA_033791305.1 Gammaproteobacteria bacterium
ACTGAGCTCCAGCCTGTCGATAGAATATTCCAATGCGGAAACCATAGCCAATGCATCCTTCAACAGGGACATAAGGAATAGGGATTTTTTCCGGGTGAGGCCAAGACTTTCCTGGAGATGGAGCAGGGAATGGCAGCTGGCGGCTGAATATGAATATATCGAGGATGAAAAGAGAAATTCCGAAACGGCCAAACGCAATGCTTTTTATTTGACTCTGCGCTACCAACACCCCAAAATTTCGATATCACGGTAAATCACGGTTTCCTCAAGTATTTTAGGGGAACATCCGACATAACACCTTAATAACCAACCGCATTTAACTGAGAAAACACCATGGCTGAAATGGCTTTAGAACAAACCCTGGATCTGGGCGACTACCTGTCAGCCTTTCGCCGGCGGCGCAGCATGATCCTGCTGGTGGCCGGCATTATCTTCGCTATTGGCACGATTACCGCCTCCGTCTGGCCGCCGACCTACCAGTCATCCTCGACCATTCTGATCGAGGAGCAAGAGATACCCAATGAGTTAATCCAGTCAACAGTGACCAGTTATGCCGCCCAGCGTATTGAAGTGATCAGTCAGCGCGTCATGGCCAGAAGCAACCTGATGGAGATTGTCGAGAAGTACGGCCTGTACGCAAAAGAACGTGCGCGTTACACCACTGAGGAAGTCCTGGCGGAAATGAGTGAGGATATCAGTGTCGACATGATCACGGCGGAAGTCATGGACCCACGAACAGGGCGCCCGGGTGTTGCGACCATTGCCTTCTCACTGAATTATAAAAGTGATAGCCCGACACAGGCACAGAAGGTCGCGAGTGAACTTACTACCTTGTACTTGAATGAAAACCTGAAAAGCAGGACCGAGAAAGCCGCGGAAACCTATGATTTTCTCACTGTGGAGGCTGAGCGTCTTAAAGAAGAAATCAAGACGCTGGATGAGCAGCTCTCGGATTTCAAGGGAAAGAACCTCAATTCCCTGCCCGAATCTCGCGAACTGAATTCGCTATCCTTGCAACGCGCCGAGTCTGAACTTGATGACATCGATACCCAGATCCAGTCGGTAAAAGAAAGAAAGATTTACCTGGCAGGTCAGCTGCCGCTGCTGACCCCCTACGGTTCAGGTGACCTGTCAAACCCCAGCACAAGGCTGGAGGCCTTGCGTACAGAATACATTTCCCTGGCGAGTCGTTACTCCCCTGACCACCCGGATGTCGTTCGTATCAAGCATGAAATCCAGGCACTGGAGACGGAAACCGGAAATTATGCCTCGCAGGAAGACCGGCATGCGCAGCTGGATTTGCTAAGGAAGGAACTGGACATGACCGAGCAAATCTATACTGATGAACACCCGGATGTTAAAAGGCTCAGACGGCAAATCACTACACTGGAAGCTGAACTTAAGAACCCGTCGCCCACCATACAAAAAGACCATGCCATCGGCGCCGACAATCCGGCCTATGTCAGCTTGCAAACGCAAATAGCTGCTGCGGCTAGTGAACTACGATCACTCCAGTCACGCCGCACTGCGACATTAGAGAAAATTACCAGGTATGAGGAACGCCTGCTGCAAACACCCAAGATTGAGCAGGAATACCGCATGATAACCCGCGACCTTGAACAGGCCTCCGCACGTTATCAAGACACGAGAGCTAAGCAGATGACCGCCGAGGTTGGACAGGAAATGGAAAAGGAGCGTAAGGGGGAGAAATTTACCCTGATCGATCCTGCTGTGCTGCCGGAAGAACCCATCAGCCCGAACCGCCCTGCGATTATCTTTCTCAGCCTGGTGCTGGCACTGGGTGCCGGTGTGGGTTCAGCCGCGGTCGCAGAGAGTATGAACGCCGCTGTCAGGGGAGCCAAAGGCGTGGTGGCCATACTCCATACTGCCCCGCTGGCAGTTATTCCTTACCTGCCCAATGAAGCGGACACCCGTGCTCAACGGCAGAAAAAACGACTTATGATCATTGCTGTGCTCGCCGGGGTCATTATTTTATTGCTGTTGGTACATTTCCTGTTTTCACCGCTGGATGTATTGTGGTACAGGGGTTTGAGGAAGGTGGATGGGATTATTGGGGATTAAAATGAGCACACAGCCCCGGCCCCCATGCTCTGGTACCGCTTCAACTTGATAAAGATAGATAATATTGCCAGCGTAGGATTTACACTTTGTAATCAAGTAATTATATGGATAACCACACATGGAACGCATTAAACAAGCACTGGAAAAGGCGCGGCAGGAACGTGAAATCAGGCAGGGCGACAGTTCTGCCTCTGTCCCCGACACACACCCGGCCAGTACGGAAACAGTTGGAGAAAGCCAGACCCAAACAATTACTGTTGAAGACGCGATCCTGCGGGAAAACCGCATCGTCATGGGCATGGAACCCGGTGCATTCACGGATGCCTATAACCACCTGCGTACCCAGGTCTTGCAGCGCTTCAAGGAAAACAACTGGAACGTACTTGCGGTCACCAGCCCCGGGGAAGGCGAAGGCAAGACCCTGACCGCTATTAACCTTGCCATCAGTATTGCACGCGAGGTCGACTATACGGTTCTGCTGGTTGATGCGAATCTGCGACATCCCTGGATGCTGGAACATTTCGGACTGGAACATCGAAAAGGACTGAGCGACTACCTGACGGACGGTATACCCCTTTCCGAACTGCTGGTGAAACCCAGCCGTGTTGAGCACCTGGTGCTGTTACCGGGAGGACGGCCCTTGAGCAACTCGTCAGAAATGCTGAACTCGCCGAAGATGGCACAACTGGTCGAGAACATGAAGTCGCGTTACCTCAGCCGCATCATCATTTTCGACCTGCCCCCCGTCCTCACCTCAGCTGATGCCCTCGCCTTCTCACCCTATGTCGACGCAGCCTTGCTGGTCGTTGAAGAAGGCAAGACCCAGAAACAGGATGTCGAACGCGCGGTGGAACTGCTCAATACCACGAACATCGTCGGCACCATTCTGAACAAGGCTGAAAACGCCTGACCGGCAACACCATCCACCATGTATAAAACATTCTACCATCTCAACGAGAAACCCTTCACGCTGCTGCCCGACCCGGGCTTTCTGTACATGAGTGACAAACACCGCATGGCATTTACCATGCTGGAATATGGCCTGATGAACCAGGCCGGTTTCACGGTCATCAGTGGCGACATTGGCGCCGGCAAGACCACCCTGATCCGCCATTTACTGGACAACATGGACCGCGAGCATACCGTTGGCCTGATCTCCAACACCCACCGCTCCTTTGGCGAGTTGCTGGAATGGATACTGCTCGCATTCAACCTTGAACATACCGGGATGAACAAGGTCGAGATGTACCGGCGTTTTGTTGATTTTATTATTGATGAATATGCGCATAATCGCCGCACTGTTCTGATTATTGACGAAGCCCAGAATATGGCAGCTGAGACCCTCGAAGAACTACGCATGCTGTCCAACATCAATGCCGACAAGGACCAGTCCCTGCAGGTCATTCTTGTCGGCCAGCGCGAGCTACGGGACACCCTGCAACGCCCGGACCTGGTGCAGTTCGCCCAGCGAATTTCAGTAGACTACCACCTGCAGCCCCTCTCCGGGAAAGAGACCGCGGCCTACATTCGTCATCGCCTCAAGGTTGCCGGTGGCAGCCCGGACATCTTTACCGAGGCTGCCTGCCAGGCCGTATACCTTTACAGCAACGGTGTACCACGCCTCATAAACCTGCTCTGCGATACCGTACTGGTGTACGGTTATGCGGAACAGCAGCCACGGATATATGCAAATCTGGTGACAGACGTGGCTAGAGAAAAACAGCAAGGTGGCATCTTCCCAACCTTTGAACATGCAGAAGAAGCGGTCCCGCAAGAGGCGGTTGCAGACATCCCGCCCGCACAGCCACCGGTGCAGTCTGAAGCTGAACCGGTACTCGAAAGCAGTGTTGAACATGCCATGCCTGCTGCTCCGCCGTCGCCGCCCTTTACAGACGCACCCAGGGATATTGAAGACGCATCTGAATCGTTGCCGCCAACTCCACCGACAAACATCAAGGCAACGCTCGAACCGGTAACTAGCCGGTCGACCGGAGACGAAACTGATGTTAATCCGGAGCAGCCACCTGCTAAAAAAAAACTCCGCATCGGGCTGTGCGCCGAAAAAAAGGCCTTAGGGCAATACTTGTCAAGGCTGTTAGAAAACTATGGATTTGATGTTACACGTAAAGCTGCACTGGACGTTGAATCGCTAAGATCGCTTGACCCTTCGGACTTTGACGTGCTACTGATTGATCGGACGGAAGATAGCACACCACAGCGCCCTGAACTCGCATCGGTGCTTGCCAGCTGGGATGGACCGATACTGTATAATGACGCCATCACGACCGGGATCAATCAGCAACAGAGTAACCCTGATTTCGGCCAGTCGTTGGCAGACCGGATTTATTCACTGCTGATACGTTGCAAGATATAGACCAGGCCAGACGCGAGATTCATTTACTGCAGGAGCGGCCTTGCGAAGCGCTCCTGCAACATATTTTCTACCTTATATACTATGAATAAACCCCACGTTCTTGTTATCGGCGGCGCCGGTTATATCGGCTCCCACATGGTCCTTGATTTGCTGCGCGCAGATTACCCGGTGGTAACGCTGGATGATTTATCGCGCGGTCACCGTGAACTGGTACCCGGTGGTGAGTTTATTGAGGGTGACATGGGCAACCCGGCGGACCTGGAAAGGGCCTTCCGGCAATACCCGGTCAAGGCCGTTATGCACTTTGCGGCACATTCACAGGTCGGCGAGTCCGTCGAGCAGCCGCTAATGTACTACCGCAACAATGTTGCCAACACCGTGACCTTGCTGGAAGCCATGCAGCAGGCCGGAGTCAATCATTTTATCTTTTCATCCTCTGCAGCCGTCTACGGTGAACCGGAGAACACACCAATCACGGAGAGTCATCCCTGCTCACCAACCAACCCCTACGGCCATACCAAGCTCGCCGTTGAGCATATTCTGCGGGATGTCAGCCAGGTAACTGACCTGACTTACTGCAGTCTGCGTTATTTCAATGCAGCGGGGGCCGACGCCGCGGGTAACGTCGGTGAACGACACGAGCCCGAGACCCACCTGATTCCACTGGTCCTGCAGGTGGCCACCGGAGAAAGAGCATCGATAAAAATATTTGGTGAGGATTACCCCACACCAGACGGTACCTGCCTGCGCGATTACATTCATGTGTCCGATCTGACCCGGGCACACTTGCTGGCGCTGGAGTCATTACTGCAGGGTGGTGGCAGTACCACGTATAACCTCGGTAACAATACCGGTTACTCTGTCAAACAGATTATTGAGGCCGCACGCCGGATAACCGGCCATAAGATTCCCGCCATCACTGCTGACCGACGTGCCGGGGATCCTGCCATTCTGATCGCTGACTCAGCGCAGATCCGTGCAGAACTCGGATGGCAACCACGCTATGAGAATATCGAGGCCATCATCCGCTCGGCATGGGTATGGCATCAAAAAGAAGCGTCATAGTCTTTCATGCCTCAAAATTATAGTCGTGTTGCTTTCCTGTTGGCTGCCCTTTTCTGGGCAGGCCTGATCTTTTACCTGTCGCACCAGCCCTCGATAGATATGCCCGCACTCTTCCCCGGACAGGACAAACTGTTCCACCTGATAGCATTCGGCATACTTGGCTTCTTCACCATGGGAATCCTGCGCGCATCGCACAAGGAGCACCAAACAGGACAGGTCTGGCTGGTCACAATAGCGGTCATGCTATACGGAATTCTGGATGAATTTCATCAACACTTTGTGCCCGGGCGTACTGCGGACGTTTACGATGTACTCGCCGACGCCATCGGCGGCCTGCTGGGAGGCTGGACATTGTACTATCTGGCAAGCGTTCTGGTCAGGCAGTCACCCAACAACTGAGTTTTTGTGCCGGGCACGCAGCTGCTCACCCAACCTGCAAATACTGAGACCAGTCCCGGCTGTCATCGCCGAACACCAGGAAAAACGGATTGAGCAATGAATCCTTGGTGTTATAACGCAGCGACTGCATGGCCGTGTCCGTCACAAACCCGCCTGCCTGTTCGACCACACACTGGGCCGCAGCCGTGTCCCATTCTGAAGTGGGTCCCAGTCGTGGATAGATATCCGCCGCACCCTCGGCCACCAGACACAGTTTCAGTGAACTGCCCATGCCGACCATCTCGTGTTCACCCAACTTGTCGAGAAAAGCGTTGAGCGAATCCCCACGGTGTGAACGGCTGCCAACCACCATGAGCGGTCCGCTCCCCAGTTTCCTCACCTTGATGGCCTGTCGCTCGCCACCCGCTTGCTGCTTGAAGGCACCCTGCCCCCGGCAGGCAAGGTAGCTGACCCCGGTAACCGGCACATGCACCACACTCAAAACCGCTACACCCGCTTCAATCAAGGCAATATTGACCGTAAACTCTCCGTTACGCTTGATGAACTCGCGGGTCCCGTCCAGCGGGTCAACCAGCCAGTAACGCTGCCAGGCAGCACGCTTTGCATACGGCAGGCTGGCTGACTCTTCGGACAGAATCGGGATATCCGGCGTCAACGCAGTTAATCCGGCCACGATGGCATGGTGTGAGGCGAGGTCTGCGGCCGTCAGCGGTGACTTGTCCGCTTTTTCCTCAACAGAAAACTCATCACTATTGTAGACGGCCAGTATTTTTTCTCCAGCCTGCTGTGCCAGTTCTGCAACGGGTTCCAGCAGACTGGCAAGTTGGTCATTCTCGGTATTCATCAATCGTCCTTGTATCATGTGTGCTGAGCGTAGCGAAATGCATCCTACACAGAACTTACTTTTTGGACAAGAGAACCCCTGCGGGCATTCTGCTAGTATGTTGTTAATTCCAGGTGATTGAAGGTATTGCATGGTTCCATGGCAAAAAATCGAGAGCGTCTTTCTGGACATGGACGGCACCCTGCTGGACCTGCATTTTGACAACCATTTCTGGCGTGAGCATGTCCCGTTGCGCTATGCAGAACGCCATAACCTGGATATCGATACCGCCAAATCCCGGTTGATCCCGAAGTTCCGGCTCAAGGAAGGCACCATGGACTGGTACTGCATCGATTACTGGAGCCGTGAACTGAACCTTGACATTGCCGGCTTGAAGAATGAAATCAATCACCTGATCGCTGTGCACGAGCATGTTGTGGACTTCCTGAAACGTACCCGTGAATGCGGGAAACGTGTTGTCATGCTGACCAATGCCCATGCCAGGAGCCTTGACCTGAAGATGGAGGTCACCGGCTTGACCGATGCATTTGATGCGCTGATCTGCGCCCACGATATCGGTTATCCCAAGGAAGACCTGCGTTTCTGGTCACACCTGGGAGAAGACGAGCCGTTCCGAAAGGAGTCCACGCTCTTTATTGATGACAGCCTGTCAGTCCTGCGAACTGCACGTGAATTCGGAATACACCACATCGTCGCCGTACGCAAACCGGACAGCCGGTCACCCGCACGGGAGATCGAGGAATTCAACGCCATCGACAGCTTTGACGAGATCATGCCGAACAAACAGGGATAATTGTACTCACGGCTGTTATACCGCTACACACTCAAACGCTCATCACGGGTTGCTGCGAAGTGGTTCCAGGTCTTGAAACGCTTGCGTACATACTTCAGCAGTGAATCATAGCTGTCGAAGAACAAGTCAAAACCCTCTTCCGAGGACTGGTCAAACTCGCAGAAATCATTGGTATGTTCCCTGCAGATCACGGGACGGTCATCATAGATACCACAGCGGCCATCCGGGAGCAGGTGCATGCAGGCATTATTGATTAACAAAAACCAGCCATCTTCATCCTTGTAGGCCTGCACATCCTGGTGTGACAACTGCCAGAGCATATGATCGAAATCCTGCATGGAACGAGGCGTTACCAGTTCCTCGGTAATGTAGGTACAGCACTTGGAGTTCGTGCAGAAACCGCATTTATTCTCTGTGGTAATCTCAACACCAACAGGGATATTCCTGATGCTAGACATAGGTATAAACGCTACGACGCAGTGTAAGTTACAGGGTGTTCAAGCGTAGTACTATTTATAGCTGATGACAACGAATACAAAACACATCAAACCTGTGAATAACTATCTTATTTAACGGCCACTGAAGGCACGGAAGAACACAAAAGTATTAATGCCTTAATAGCATTTTTTCAGTGTTCTTCCGTGGATTTCGTGGCCATGGTGTTATTTCTCTTTCCAATCGAGCCAACACGAGTCCGTGCATCATTCTGCGGAAAATTCAAAACGATCAAACCCCGGGCTGTCAAGCACACGACGTCCTGCACGTGCCCTGACTTCCCGGTCGCCCACATCGATCAGCAACTGCCGGCCCTCCGCATAAAGGCCTTTCGCTGCCACCAGCGTGGCGGCGGCCTGTTCCGCTTCGCTGGCCGGCATGAACAGGGCACGAACCGCAACCTTTTCCGGCTGTTCTGGCATATGACAGGATACCGCCCCGAGGCCACCCGGCAACAGCTGTATCCCGGCCTCCATACCACCCTCACGATACACGCGGATGGAACGGATCATGCCGAGCTGTAATGACGCTCGCCCGTGCTGATCTTCCAGGATACCCAGCAGATCACCCACGCAGGCATCACCGGCCCCACCACCTTCCCAGACCAGTTTCATGCCGCTATCACTGGCATCAAGCACCCGGCAGGGTGCCATATCGACCGCTGACCGGTCATGCCTTACCGCGGCAGTGCCTGGGCCTTTCTGCGCGATGCCTGCCAGGTAAGCATGTACACCCTCTAATCCGCGCAGCAGATTAATCCAGCGGCCGTCCGGGCGGCGTTGCTCGCGGCGTTGTTCTGCACCCGCCCTCTCCGGCAACAGACGGCGCAACACCATCGCTACCGGACTTTGCATGCGCACTTTCGCAGGTGTCTTCGCGAGGCGTTCACGCACGGCAGCAAGTGCCACCGTCGCATCCAGCAAATACGGTTCCCTTGCCGTTACCGGTGCCGGTAACCCGGCACATGGCACCGGCAGTGCATCGCTGCTCAGGTCAATCAGGAAGAAACCTTCACCGGATCCAGACCAGTCACTACCCGGAATAATGCGACAGGACTCCGCATGCGGCATCAGAACATCAAACAACAGACCGGCTTCTCCTTCCGCCAGCCGGCTCGGGTCAGTGAGCGACAACAGCATACTGGTATGGTAATGCGCAGCGATACTGGCAGACGGACCAGCCTCAGTACTGTCATCTATACAGCTGCCCAGCAAGCCGTTATGACGGGCCAGGCGGTAAAGTTGATGTGACTCTGAGACCAGCTGCGGCTGTATCTCACGGTAGAAGCGGTGGTTATCAAGCAGGGAGAGCCCCAGCTGTTCCAGCGCACGATTGATTGCCGGACCCAGCAGCGGCTCCGGCTTGCCATTCACACTCGCCGTGTAGACTTCCGTCACTATCAGCTTGTAGCCACCCGCTATACTCGTGAACAGGCGCTCGACACCGTGGATGGCATCCTTGCGTTGCGACTTTGACAATGCCAGCTGGCGCAGGTGTAACGGATCTACCGTGACAAACAGGCGTAGCGCGGTTGCCCGGTAGACCTCCAGTATCTGAAAACGTTGCCCGGCACCCAGTTTCTGTTCATTCAGGGCATCCAGTGCACTGGTAACCAGACGCACGGTTTCCACCACGTCCATCAAGGGCAGGTCGGTCAGCCAGTGCTGCAGGCGCGCGACATCCAGCTCCACCGTTGGATCGGTATAATCATGCTGTTGAGGTATGGACAGGTTCAGGGAATCCATGATGTCACTACAGAATAGTAGTCCTTCAACATGATAATTACGGGTTCAGCGTCCCTGTGGTGTTTCGCAGCAAGGCGCAGTGCGAAGGCAATGGCCATTCCCTTGTCGAGCACTGCAACGCAGCTGCGGGACACCACAGGAACGCCCTTCGGGTTAGTTTGTCAACGCCTACGGACTGCGTTCCGCCTCTTGACAAGGGAATGACCATTGTCGGCGAGGCGCGCCTTGCCGTGAACGTTGACAAGCTAACTGAATCCGCAATTATCATGTTGAAGGACTACTAGTGTGTGCCCAGCCCTGGCGAGAGTGCCGGTTTTTGAACGGACACCAGGTGTGAATAAATCAGGCTTTGCTGTTTAATTGACGGGTCAGGTTCAAGCTTTTCCGAAAAGCCCACCGTGGTCAGCACAACAGCGATCAGCACTACGATACCAAGAAATTCAACCGAATTGACCGCGCGCAGACAGTAAGACTGGATCATGTAGTTCGGCACCCTGAAGCCGGTTAAGTGACTTCTGGACTTGTCGGCACCCACCGGTATATTTCAAGCCGGTGGAGCTGAAAATGTGAACTGCATCACAGACAAGCGGAATAATCCCAGGGCCGACAAGCGCAACGCTCATCCCAACCGGAGTCCTGACTACTCCAGCCATATGATTTTTAAGCACTAATTTGACTTAAGTACCGTTCTCACAGGCCGCTATCCTTTGTATGCATGAAAATCATGCTGCATCCAGGAGCTGTATCATGAGGAACCCAACGGATAGACGGCACCCGCATACTACCGGCCTGCACCCCATCGATGACCATGAAATAGAAGTGACAGATGCTGACAGACGCAAAATTTGCGATCGACGCATTGAAAACCTGACACTGGAGGAGCGCCAGTTACTGTTATCTGAAATGCCCTCCCTGAAACCACCCAAATCTGACTAGAATCCCATGTCTTATTTTTGAAAAATAAGGCATTTTTATTTCGCTTGGTGTAAGATCAGTACCGCTACAGTTCACGGAGACCGTGTTTCCATGCACCGTAGCGACAAGAAATCTCAGTTGCACGTTTTAAATAGGTTATATTGGAAGTTCCTCGTTGTACCTCCTGTACATTACCTTTCTTGATCTGCGATTGAATACACGTTTATTTTTTACTAGAGGTAAGCAACATGGCTACAGGCACTGTTAAATGGTTCAACGATTCCAAAGGTTTCGGTTTTATCGCCCCTGCTGATGGCGGCGAAGATGTATTCGTACATTTTTCTGCTATCGGTGGAGACGGCTTCAAGACACTGGTAGAAGGCCAGACTGTTAACTTTGATGTCGAGCAAGGCCCTAAAGGTCTGCAGGCTACAAACGTCACTGGTTCCTAAGAGTACCAAACAGCAGTTGAAGAGAACCCCGCGCAAGCGGGGTTTTTTTTGCGCCTCGCGCCCACATACAGCCCCGTCCAGCCTCTCGACCGGCTCCCGGTCTCACTGCAATAAACTGTTGTACCAGCAATGCCTGACCAGCCATAAGTCATTACAGCTTATGTATTTTTGGCCGTTAAACGTTTCGATACGGATATCAGGCAAAAGCACGGATCAGGTTAATGCAGCCCAATCAGACGCCCTCAATCTGGAAAAGAGAACGCCTTGGATTAGCCATGGTAGTTGCCTCGCTGGCAGTGATCACGGTAATCGTTGGCATGCTGTTCGCCAATCAGCAAAAAGCCGGGATAGAAAACATCCGCAAACAGGGCGTCAGCCTGGTGAAACTTCTCTCACAGATGTCTTTCGACCAGATCGTACCCCGGGCGGGTAAGCAAGGCGCTCTATCTGTCCTGCAGCATAACCAGGAAAATACTTTATTTTCATACCTTGTAGTTGACGGAATAAAGGGTCGGAAACTTATCGAAATTTCCACCGCTGGTGTTATTGCCCCCGCATCCCCTGCACCGTCAAGTCCAAGCGAATGGATTGGAGAGAAAACGCTATCTCTGGCTGGCAGCGGTCAGGAAGTCATAGAGTTCCATGCCCCATTGTTTAGAAGTGGTGAACTTGCCGGCAACATTCGTCTTGGATATTTCAAACCGGGTTTAGGCTTTAATTCTGATCAAGTGCCATTTCTTGCCACGTTGGCGCTACCGATATTTTTATTGGCTCCATTATTCTACTTCCTGATCAGACGCGAGATACGACCCTTGCATAAAGTTAACAGTCAGCTCGATGAGCTGATCGAACATGGCACGCTGAACAAGGTGGAAATTACCGCGACGGGTGAAATGCGGGAATTTGTGAATCACTTTAACGGCTTTATCGAAACAGCCCGGGCAAGAATAGAGCAGCTTGAATGCAATAGAAGCAATCTGGAAACCTCAACAAAACTGCTTAGTTACAAGCGTTCACGTTTGGATTCCGTACTGCAGTCACTTCCCGATGCCGTTATGGTTCTGGATAAATCCGGCTCCGTCAGCCTTGCAAACGCAAGATTTTCTACATTACTAGGCGTGTCTCCTGCCGATGTATTGGCAAAGAAACCGGTCGAGTGGTGCAAAGATAAGGATGTCGTCGCCTTTCTGGCCAGACTAACAGGGAGAGTATCCAGAGGATTTAATGGCGATACATTCAAATACTCACCTGCCGACACGCCTGAGAAAACGTTTTCCATCTCACCCTACCCGCTTTTTTCTCCTAAAACCCCGGATCAGTTGCTCGGCACACTGGTTCTGTTTCGTGACGTAACAGCAGAGAACCTGGCG
>JASJGW010000207.1:0-16247 GCA_033791305.1 Gammaproteobacteria bacterium
TCACCCGGCTATTACCGGCTTCGGGTTTAATGGCTGTTAATGTCACCGCACGAAATTCAATGCCCTCGATAACCTGCCAGGGTTCTGTATCCCACTTGTCATAGCTCACGGCACTGAATCCTGCTGCCGCAAACTCATCCAGAAACTCATCTTCACGGAAGGCACCCGAGATACAACCACTCCAGAGTTCAGGATCATTTTTCATTTTTTCGGGTATCGGCTGATCACTCACAATGTCAGAAATCGCTACGCGTCCACCCGGCTTGAGTACCCGGAATATTTCCCTGATCATGTATTGTTTTTCATGGTCATCTACCAGGTTCAACACGCAGTTTGAAATTACCAAATCTACAGACTGGTCCTTTATTAGCGGACTGTTGCTGCGCTGTATCGTCTCCCAGGTTTTTAGCGCCGCATAGTCCTCATGACTGTTGACGGGATGGGCCTGCAAGTACTTATCCAGTGCATCGATTCCCAGTGCGAGGTCCTGGATATGTCCTTTAACAAAGCTGACACAGTCACTACCTAACCGCGCAGCCATCTCCGCCTGGTATTTGCGGGCAAGTGCCAGCATGTCATTGTTCATGTCCAGGCCAATGACCTGGCCGGTTTTACCCACCAGCTGGGCCGCCATGTAGCAAATCTTCCCACCGCCGGACCCCAGATCCAGTACCACATCACCTTCCTGCACATAACGGGAGGGATCACCGCAGCCATAGTCTTTTTCGATAATCTCGTCAGGGAGCATGGCCAGCAGTCCGGCATCATACGATACCGGGCAGCACAGTGATTCCTGTCGCTCTTTGGCCCCCGCTGAGTACCGGTCAAGGACACTTTCTTTTGCATTCATAGACATCTTTCAGCTCCTGAATATTAATAAATAAATTTAATAATCCTAACGGTCTATAATTCCAGCGCGCCGCTACAACCCGAGCCTTGCCCTGCCGTACAGGCGTAGCAATGCCCGGCGACATGGATGGCCTGGTTCTTCAAATCAACACCTGCCAGATCCGAAATATGCAGCTTTTTCCGGGCATCAATTTGCAATGGCATGTCAAGCATCTGGTTAAAGTCACAGTCATAGACGTACCCCTGCCAGTCCACGCTGATCAGGGAGCGGCACATAACAGATGCCATATTGTCGTCCTGGTGCGCGCCTTTAAGTAATGCCATGTAGTCATCAAATTCACCGCGACTGATCAGGGTGCTGCCAAAGCGCTGAATAGGCATATTGGCAAGGGTCAACAGGTGATTGAAGATGATGCCGTATTGCTCAGTCAGGTGCCGTTTGTAGTCCTGCTCCAGCGCTTCCTGGGATGGCGGCAACACCGGTCCTTGCGGATTAAACACCAGATCGAGCATCAAGTTTGATCCCGGTTGTCCATAGCCCAGGCTGTTCAGCAATCGCAGGGCCTTCAGGCTGGTTTCAAAGGTGCCATCACCACGCTGCCTGTCAACATTGTCTTTTATATAACACGGCAATGATGCCACTACCCTGACATTCTTCTCAGCCAGGAATTCAGCCGTATCTTCCTGTCCAGGTTCAAATAAAACAGTCAAATTGCAACGATCAATTACTAGTATGTCACGTTCGCAGGCTGCCGTGACAATCGTTCTGAACAGGGGGTTCAGTTCAGGGGCGCCACCTGTCAGATCAAGAGTCCTGACGGTCGACGAGTCAATAAAACACAGCAGTGCCTCGACTGTTACCTGGCTCATCATCTCCGTCCGCCCGGGCCCGGCATTGACGTGACAATGCAGGCATGACTGATTGCACTTGTAGCCAAGATTGACCTGCAAAATTTCCAGCGCCTTGCGACTGATTGCAGGGAAATCATCATGTATCAGTAACGGCAGGGTTGCATGCATAGGTTATTACTCGGTATCAGGAAAATCAGGGCAACATACGGTTCAGTAACCAGACAAGCGAGCGGACCCTTCTTGATTGCAACAAGTGTGCATAACTCTTGTTAATTGTCCGGCGATGCACTTGTGCATAGGTCGGATAGGCGTGTGCCAGTCCGGAGATTGTTTTCACCCTGGCATTGACCTGCATGGCCAGGGCAAGTTCATGGATCAGTTCACCTGCATGTGGACCGATCAGGCTTGCCCCGACCACGAGTCCCTTGCTGATCAGTATCCGGGAAAGTCCGGCTTCGGCATCATCTGTCACGGCGCGATCCACACCTGCCATGGGAAATTCAGCGATCTGGTACTTGATTCCCTGCGCGAGTGCCTCGTCCTCTGTGATTCCTGCAGAGGCCACTTCAGGGTCTGTATAAACAACCCGTGGCACAACCCGGTAATCTGTCTTTCGGGGTATGCGAAATACAATATTGGCGAGCGCAATACCGGCCTGGTATTCTGCCATATGCGTGAATTGATACGGTCCGCATACATCGCCGACTGCATAAATGTGTTTTTGTGAGGTGCGCATCCGCCGGTCAACGGTGATCCCCGTCCGGCCAAATTCAACACCCGCCTCCTCAAGCCCCAGATCATGCACGACCGGACGTCTGCCTGCTGCCACCAGAATCCGGTCACAATCAATAGTCATGTTATTTGACAGCCGTAATTGCCGTGCATCACCTTCCCGATGAACCCCCGCCACCTGCACGGCAGTGATAAGCTCTATCCCCTCCGCCTCCAGGACCCCCTGTAGTTGCAGTGATATTTGCTTGTCTTCATTAATCAGCACCCGGTCTGCCATCTCGATAATGGTTACCTTGCTGCCAAAACGTGCAAAAGCCTGCGCCAGTTCGACACCAATCGGGCCGCCGCCAATCACTGCAAGGCGGGTTGGCAGAGTACGCCGCTTAAAGATTGTTTCATTGGTATCGAACCCGGCCTGTTCCAGCAGTGGAACAGGCGGGATAGCTGGCCTGGACCCCGTTGCGATGACAAACCGCCTGCCGACAACCGTCTGTCCATCATCAATAGTCACTTCATGTTGACTGATAAATCTTGCCTTGCCAAAACGCACATCACAGCCATAATTGCGGAAACGTTCCGGATCATCATGAATCTGCAGCTTTTCTATTACACGGTTTACATGGTCAATCGCCCTGCCAAAATCAAGCTCTGGCATCATCGATAGCAAGCCCTGTTTGACGCCTGTCCTTGTTGCATGCGCAGTACGTGCCATGTGAATAAGTGCCTTGCTTGGTACGCAGCCGGAATGCAGGCAATCCCCGCCAAGAAGACCGGATTCCTCGATGAGCGTCACCTTGAGACCAAGTTGCGCGGCAACACTTGCCACAACCAGTCCGCCGGGTCCGCCGCCGATAACAACCAGATCCTGTTTTGTTGTCATGTCCTGTTCCGGCGCATACGCAGCAGAATACGGGTGGCGAAGGCAATGGTTGCAATAACGGCAAGCGCCAGCAGAATTTTCTGTATGAAGCCCTTTTCCCCGCTGGCAACCTCACGCCCCGCATAACCAAGATAGGTGTAGGCAGCACCGGCTGGTGCCATAAAAAAGAATGTTGTAAGAATGTAATGTGAAAGTCGGAGCTTTGTAAGACCCAGTGCGTAGTTCAGCAGATTAAACGGGAACAGGGGCACCAATCGGACAAAGGCAACAAAGCGCCAGCCCTCCTTCTCAACGCCCTCTACCAGTTGCCGCAAACGGCTACCGGTGTGTTGTGTCACCCATTCTGAGGCACTATAACGCGCCGTCAGAAAGGCAAGTGTGGCGCCGAGTGTAGCTCCCACAAGATTATAGACGGTACCGTAAACCGGCCCGAACAAGGCGCCACCGGCAAGTGTGAACAGCAAGCCGGGCAGAAAAAAGACTGTTGCAACGGCATAACAGGCGATAAAAACCAGTGGTGCAAGCCACCCGAGTTGTCCAACCCAGCTGGTCAGCCGTTCAACGGAAAGCTGGTCACGAAAGGCAAAGGCTGCCATGATCCCCCCGGCAAGTATCACCAGCAAAATAACACGACGTTGTGCTTCACGGCTTATCATCAGTGGTCCATTTGCGGTTGTCTTTCACGCATTCGGTGATTTTCCCGACCTGGGTACCGAACAGGCGGTCCCATAAGGAAGTCCCCCAGTCCGATTGCTGCCTCATTATTTGCAGTGATGAAATTATCCATGACTGTGACTGTAACCGCTTGTTGGTGAAGCTGTGCCGCAGACACTGTCATTGGCTCTGACAAGCTTCTCCAGCGCCTGGATGACAACCTCGCTACCGGCACCTGCCTGCGGGGCATTTTCGCTTAAATGGCGCCGCCAGTGGCGTGCGCCGGACACCCCATGGAACAGACCGAGCATGTGCCGCGTGATATGTTTGAGTCGTGATCCCTGCTTCAGTTCCCTCTCGATGTAGGGAATCATGCTGTGAACAATTGCCTCGCGTGTCGGTACGGGGTGTGGATCATAAAATATCCGGGCATCCACGTGCGCCAGCAACCAGGGATTGTGATAGGCAGCGCGCCCCAGCATGACGCCGTCGACCATATCCAGCTGGGCTGCTGCCTGTTCGAGATTTTCGATACCGCCGTTAACAATAATAGCAAGGCCCGGAAATTCCTGTTTGATGCGCCAGGCAAATGCATAGTTGAGCGGTGGAACAGTCCGGTTTTCTTTTGGGCTGAGTCCCTGCAAGTAGGCCTTGCGTGCATGAATGATGAAGGTGTCACAGCCCGCCGCCTGAACACACTGAATGAAGTGAGCAAGTTCTTCGTAGGAGTCCCTGTCATCAATGCCGATCCGTGTTTTCACCGATACCGGTACCGATACGGCATCGTTCATGGCCGCAACGCATTCGGCAACAAGCCCGGGTTCCGCCATCAGGCAGGCGCCAAAACGCCCTGATTGCACCCGGTCACTGGGACAGCCTACATTCAGATTGATTTCATCATAGCCAAAATCTGCACCAATACGCGCACATTCAGACAATGCCACCGGATCACTGCCACCCAGCTGCAGTGCTAGCGGATACTCAGACGCATCATGCCTGAGAAAGCGCTCCTGATCCCCGTGCAACAGTGCAGCGGTTGTCACCATTTCCGTGTAGAGCCGTGTATGAACCGTAAGAAGCCGCAGTAAATAACGACAGTGACGATCCGTCCAGTCCAGCATCGGGGCTACTGAGAATCGATGTGTTAGCGGGGAAATGTTGCCTTCTCCTCCAGTCAGGTTCTTAAAAATTCGTATTGTCTGCCGATATCCGACTATTGGGCAGGGAGATATACCGCAGGCAGGTGATTCCTGTCACATTATACAAATTACTAGTTTTGTATCCTGCCGCCGGGTGCTATAGTCAAAATTATACTGGTATAAACAGTATTTTATACATGTTTACAAGGAGTTAGCCATGAATTATTGTCGTTCCGTGTTGCTTTTACTGACCCTCGCCCTGACCGCTTCAGGTCCAGCTTCAGCTGATGTGTTATTGATTGACGGTATTCAGTCTGCCCCGACAATAAAGACACCACGCAACGGACTTAATATGGCCCAGGTCCGCCAGCAATTCGGGGAACCGGCACAGGAAGTGCCTGCAGTCGGTGAACCGCCCATCTCACGCTGGGAATATAGCGGTTACACGGTTTATTTTGAAAACGACCTGGTGCTCCACTCTGTTATCCAGCACGCGAACAACAACTAATCCCTGGCACTGCAAACACCGGTTACCGGGCACCACGCCGGTAACCGGCAATCCTCCCCTCCCCACCACCCCACCGGGCAAACGTACCCATATTGGTGCATTGTCCTCCCGGCAAGGCTGGTGCGATAGTTAATTCCCCGGATTTTATGGATAATGCTCGGATAGTTCAGTCACCAATCCGGGATAAAGAGCATGATTCTCATACTACAGACCGATACTGACAAGTCAGGTGAAGATTACCGGCAACTGATGGATTATCTGTCACACCTGAACAATATACAGTCTCGCGTGCATATTGAAAAAGGCGCCCTGCAAACTCTCACAGAAATTTACCTCGTTGGTGACACCGCAAGCCTCTCAGCTGAGGAAATGGAAAGCTTTACCTGTGTCGAACGCGTGGTAAGGATATCTGAAGAGTACCGTGTTCTCGGACGGCACCATGACGACAAACGGCCGACGCACTTTGATTACAATGGGGTACGTTTTGGTCAGGACAACCTGAATATTTTTGCCGGTCTCTGTGCTGTCGATACCCCGGAGCATGTAGGGATTATGATGCAGGCACTGCAGGAACATGGGCAGCAATGCGCCCGCATGGGCGCCTACAAACCACGCACCAACCCCTACTCATTCCAGGGCCATGGAAAAAGCTGCCTTCCATACGTATTCGAACTGGCCGGGAAATACGGCATCAAGGTCATCGCCATGGAGGTGACACATGAAACGCATGTGCGTGAAATTCACGAGGCGCTGGAACTGACAGGCCATCCCACCGGGATCATGCTCCAGATCGGTACCCGCAATACCCAGAATTTTGAGCTGCTCAAATCAATCGGGCGCGAACCTGAATTTCCGGTACTGCTGAAGCGCGGTTTCGGCATCACCCTGGAAGAATCACTGAACGCTGCAGAATATCTTGCCAGTGAAGGCAATCGTCGCGTGATTTTCGGGCTGCGGGGGATGAAAACCAATATGGGTGATCCGCATCGCAACTTTATTGATTTCGCGCATGTACCTGTCGTTCACCGTTTGACACGGATGCCCGTCTGTATTGATCCGTCACATTCGGTAGGTTCCCGTGAGGCAACTCACGAAGGGATTCTGGATGTCTTTCACGTTACCGCCCAGGGGATTGTTGCCGGTGCAAATATGGTACTGGTAGATTTTCACCCGGCCCCTGGCAAGGCACTGGTAGACGGACCACAGGCGCTGCATTTGGATGAACTTGGCTATTTCCTCGAAGATATCCGCATCGCCAGGGAGGCTTACATAAAACGTGTTGCACTTGCAAGACAGCACCAGGAGGGTGCGGCATAGCCGCGTAAGTAATCAAGTGCCGGGTATAGCTATGGTAGCACGCACTACAAACGATGCAGCACACTATTCTTGAGGTCGACCGGTCACAGTTGATCAGGAAATATAGAAAACAGGATCAGAGAGGATCAACTATCATGAGGTCGTTTTTTGCTGTTCTGCTCGTTATGCCGGGCTTCGCTGGTCAGCCGGTTTTTGCTGACATTTTACCTGCAGTATGCGGGGATATTATTACCGAGGCTGACCCGAAACCTAAACCCGATAAAGATGAAGAGGAGCCTGATTGCGAATGACGCACAGTAGCATTGCATTCTTCATAAGAAAGAGAGTCCGTATTTTTACATTACAACAAACCAGGGGGTATCTCGAATGAAAGCAGCCAGAACACTCATAGCTACATCCATTATTTCTGCAGTGCTGCTGATATCTGCCGGCACACTGGCCGCAGACAAGACAGCCGTAAAGATTACTCCGAACATGGCCTCTGTCGATGTTATGCATGAGGGCAAGAAGGCGACGATCACCCGCAACCAGAACCAGAAAAACACGGTGAATCCTGCGTTTTCCAAGACTTCACGCAAGTGTCCGCCATTTTGCATCCAGCCAGCCGGAGTGGCCCCCGGCGTCGAAACAATCGCAGAAGTGGAAGTGCTGGATTACCTCGCCAGAATGAGCGCCGGTGATGACAGCATCCTGGTCATCGACTCACGCACGCCGGACTGGGTCAAGAAAGGCACCATTCCGGGTGCAATCAATATCCCCTGGACAGCCCTTAACCCTGCCAAGGGTGCAGACCCGATTTCCATTGGCGAGATCCTGGTTGACCAGTTTGGGGTAATGGACCTTGAAGGTCTCTGGGATTACTCCAAAGCCAAAACCCTGGTGATGTTCTGTAACGGCATGTGGTGTGGCCAGTCTCCAAACAACATCAAGAACTTGCTCAAGTTCGGTTATCCCGCTCACAAAATCAAGTGGTACCGTGGTGGCATGCAGGACTGGGAGATCCTTGGTCTGAGCACAATTAAAGGCAAATAAGCGTGATTTATAGTTCATCATAAGGGCGGCTTCATGCCGCCCTTTATTATTACCCGCCCGTGCTGGCGAGGGACTGAATATCGTCCCTCTTCACCCTGAAACAGACTGCTTATGCAAGGTTTCTCCGTTTGGCTATACTTCAGGTGTATCAGCCATTTTTCGGAGCAGTCATGCACATATACAGTATCGTTGGTATCGCCGTACTGTCAGTATTCTCTCTGGCAGCGGGTGCTGCTGACAACAGCTCACGAGAAATCCAGACACCCTACACCGAACCAAAAGTGGTTTATGACTTCTACTTCGACGACCCGGAAAAGATTAACAGTGCACTGTACTGGATTCGCTCACTGATGAATCCATTGCTGGAAGAGCCCTACGGCATGGCGCCCGAATTTATGGATATCAAGGTGGTTATTCACGGCACTGAAATCGTGACCGTTGCCAGGAAGAATTATGAAAAGTACAAGGATGCCGTCGAGCGGATGCGCTATTACGCCAGCCTGGGTGTCGAATTCAAGGTATGCGGGCTGGCTGCGCATGACTATGATTATAATACGGATGACTTTCATGAGTTCATTGAAGTTGTACCCTCGGCAATCAATGAACTGGCCCACTGGCAGCTTGAAGGTTATGCCCTGATCACGCCGACAGTGATGGAAAAAAAGTATTCCACCGAGGAGATTCGTTAGCTCGCTTCACCCGGCATCATTTGTCGAGTTTCATCAGCAGGGGCGGCAGGAAAAGAAAGTCTGTCAGCAGCGCAAAGGCAATGGTTATCGATGTCAACAGTCCCATATCAGAATTCAGCTTGAATGCTGACTGGGCAAGCACCAGAAATCCGGCAACCAGTACGATGGTGGTCACCAGCAGCGCAACACCGACTGTATTAAATGCATAGCGTACTGCATCCTCCGAACTCATGCCCTGCTCGCGACGTGCACGCAGATATTTACTGAGAAAGTGTACGGTATCATCAACCACAATACCCAGCGTCAAACCTGCCACGATAGACAATCCCAGGCCTACCTGTCCGTAGAGCAGCCCCCAGAGGCCAAACCCCATGGCTGCAGGTGCCATATTCGGGATCAGGCTTAGCAGGCCTATTTTGAGCGAACGCAGGGCAAAGATCAGTATCAGGGAGATCAATAGCAGTGCAACACTGGTACCGACCAGCATACTGCGAATATTACGCTGGCCAATATAGGCAAACATGATGGACGGACTGGCACCACTGGATTTCATATGTGGCGCATTTTCCCCCAGCCATTGCTGCGCCCTGTCCTCCATCGCCAGCAGTTCATTGCTTGAAAGGCTTTGAAGGAAAACAGTCAGTTTTGTGGCAGACTTGCTGATATCAATCTGGTTATTCAGGTCAAGCCCGTAAGGTAATGACATTTCATAGAGCAACAGGTACTGCGCCGCAAGTTCACGCTCATCCGGAAGTCGGTACCAGTCCGGATCATCGCCATGCATATTCATGTTAAGACGGCGCATGATATCTGTCAGCGTACTTACATGCAGCACGTTTTCCTGGGACCTGAACCAGTCCGCAAAACGGTCCACATCACGCAGAAAGTCCGGCTCGTTGATGCCACCGTCTTCACCGTTACCCAGGGAATAGTCAACCGTATAAAGACCGGTCAGATTAGTGGTGGTAAATTCTGTAGCTGTTCGAAAATCGACAGTCTCGTCAAAATACTTGATGAATTCATCATTGAGTTCGTTACGCGGTACAAAACTCACCAGCGTCACAACAATTATTCCCATACCCCAAAACAGGTAATTGCGCCGTACAATCACCATTTCTGCAAAGCGGTCAACAAGCTGCCTTGTCTGTGTTGATTTTGTCTTGACCCGTACCGGGAGTACCAGCATTAGTGCAGGCAGAAATGTCATGGAAAATATAAAGGCTGCTGCCACACCTGTTGCCACAATATTGCCCAGATCCCTGAAGGGGGGCGCATCGCTGAAGTTCATGCTGAGGAATCCGATAATCGTGGTGAGCGTGGTCAGAAAAACCGGCTGAAGATTGATACGGATGCTCTCGACCATGGCCGCGCGTTTGTCGAGACCAGCTCGCATGGCATGCAGAAAAGAAACCAGGATATGGACACAGTCTGCAACAGCAAGCGTCATAATGATGGTCGGTGATGAAGCAGATGGCGGTGTTAGTGCAATCCCCAGCCAGCCGGCCATTCCCATCGCGGTCAGAATACTGAAGATAATGATCAGGAAAGTGCCAACAGTGGCTACAAATGAGCGCAGCAATAGAACCAGTGTCAGAACAATGATGCCAAATACCAATGGCACCAAGGTCTGCTGGTCATGAATACTGACCTCAGGAAACGAATTGTTCATTATCACCATGCCGGTGAGATAAACATCCAGATCCGGATTCCCGGCTTTTACCTGTTCTACAAGGTCACGTGAAAACGCGGTAACCTCGGGTACTTCCTTGCCGCTGGTGTCATCCGGCAACTGAATAGTGACATTGACCCCGGTAACGTGGCCTTTGCCGGAGATCAAATGATTGGCGAGTAACGGTTCATTGATGGCAATATTGCGGATACGCTGCAATGCCGGTTCATCGAGATCAATCAGCACATCATCCGGCACGAGATTAGCGACGAGGAGGTCATCCCCTTCAGCCACGGTGTGTTGATAGTTTGTAATTGAATCGACGCGGATGGAATACGGTATTTGCCAGGCCGCTTCCGTCAGTTGTACGATGCTTGCCAGTGTCCCGGGAGTGAAGACATTGCCATCCTTTGGCGCCAGCACAAACATGACGTTATCTGTTTTTGTATAGGTATTCTGCAGCTGCTCGAAGGCCTGTAACTGCGGGTTATCTTCACTAAAAAAGACCCGGTAATCGGTTTTGAATGCGATGAATTGCAAGCCGCTGCCAGCGGCCGCGACCAGAACAAGTGTTGTGACCAGGATCAGGTAGCGCCAGCGAACCAGCCATTCAGCGTATGCTTTACCCATTTATGTTCCCATTTTTATAGCTGTTCGATTTGTAAGCCTGAGGCAGGCGGCCTAGAATGTACGCACGTGTGCAATATAAGCTGAATGGCTGCCATTGTGGCAATAACGTAACTATAATACGGCGATAATACAGGAGATTAAACGAATGAGTGCAATCAGAATGCAGTTTTTACTGGTGGCCGGACTGATTCTTGTAGGAATATGGCTGACCGGATTTAATGACGTACACTGGCTCCTCTATGTGCCGGTAGTTGCGCTCGTCTTCGCAGGTATTACCGGGATCTGCCCTGGCTATATCATCCTCCAGAAACTGGGGTTTAAAGCCCCGGTAATTGGCAACAAGCTCTGATATTAACCTTCAGGTACACAGTCCCGGGAACTGTGTGGTTCACACTGCCCCGGGCCTGACCTGCACACTTGCTCACCTATCGAATGACCAGCACAGCCCGTCCTGCTGATAAAGACGCTACAAGCAGCAGCATACTGAACCCCTCAATTCCTGCAGGACATAACCGGCAGGTATGGACCGGCCTGAACGGTGACAGCCTGCCTCTGGCCATTGCCAACCTGGCGCAGAACCATACCAGCCTGGTGGTTGTCATTACGCCGGATATGCAGTCAGCTGAATTGCTGCAGGACCAGGTTGAATATTTTTCAGCCAACAGTCTTTTCCAGGTAACCACGCTGCCCGACTGGGAAACCCTGCCCTACGACAAATTCTCGCCACATCCGGATATTATTTCCGCAAGACTTGCGACGCTTTACGGGCTGGCAGACATGCAGCGTGGCCTGCTGATCATTTCGGTGCCAGCTCTGCTGCAACGGTTGCCGCCGAGTGAATACATTTATCAAAACAGCCTGATATTGAATGCCGGCGACACGCTCAGGATCGATGCAATGCGTACCCGCCTTGACAGTGCCGGCTACCGCTCTGTCTCACAGGTAATGGAACACGGTGAATTCGCGGTGCGCGGATCATTGCTCGACATCTACCCGATGGGTAACAGCCAGCCATTCAGGATCGACCTCTTTGATGAGGAGATCGATTCCATCCGGACCTTCGACTGTGACAGCCAGCGTTCCCTGGAAACGGTCGAGTCAATATGCATGTTGCCCGCACGCGAATTTCCGATGCATGAGGAGGCGATACGATTATTCCGCAGACGTTTTCGTGCAGCATTTGCAGGTGATCCCCAGAATTGTCCGGTCTACCGTGAGGTCAGCCAGGGGAATGCGCCGGCCGGAATCGAGTATTACCTGCCCCTGTTCACTGAAAATACCAGCACTCTCTTTGACTACCTCCCGGAAGATACCTGTCTGCTGCAGCTTGATGCAACGGCTATCGCCAGCGAGAACTTTCTTGAGCAAATCCAGGAACGCTATGAAGCACGGCGTCATGATGTTGAACGGCCCATACTGGCGCCGGACCAGCTCTTTATTGATCACCATGAATTGCAAACCCAACTAAAGAATTTCCCCTGCATAGAGAACAGCCTGTTCAAGGGAACAGGGACACCGTATCCGGTTATCGACTACCGTGTCAGCGTGCCCGGCGACGTCAGGATCAGACCCCGTGGCAAGCAGCCTGCTGTTGCCTTGCAGGCGTTCATAGAGAGCTTTCCGGGCCGCATCCTGATTACAGCCGAGTCAACCGGCCGGCGCGAAACCCTGCTGGACCAGTTGCACGGTTTCGGGCTGCGGCCTGCGCCGGTCCCAGACTGGGATACCTTCCTGGCAGCAGACGCTGCCATGGGTATAACCGTCGCACCTCTGGAAACCGGTCTGATACTGGATTCACCGCCGCTGGCTGTCATTACGGAGACAGCCCTGTTCGGTGACCATGCACGCCAAACACGGCGCAGAAAATCCGAACGTGACCCGGCAAGCATTGTCAGGAACCTGACAGACCTGGAAATCAACGCCCCCGTTGTGCATGAGGAAAACGGTGTGGGGCGTTACCTGGGACTGGAATCGATCAGGGTCGGTGATATCGAAACAGAATATCTCGCGCTTGAGTATGCCGGTGGTGACAAACTTTATGTGCCGGTAGCCTCCCTGGCACTGGTGAGCCGCTATACCGGCGCATCCCCTGAAAATGCCCCCCTGCATAAACTGGGTAGCGACCAATGGGAGCGTGCCCGTAAAAAAGCGACCAAACGCATTCATGATGTGGCTGTTGAATTGCTGGACATCTATGCGCGTCGTGCAGCTCGCAAGGGACACGCATATACCGCACCACAGGAGGAATACCGTGCCTTCGCATCCACGTTTCCTTTCGAGGAAACACCGGACCAGGAAGCGGCTATACGGGTAGTACTGGACGATATGGAATCCGGTATGCCAATGGACCGGCTGGTTTGTGGCGATGTGGGCTTTGGCAAGACAGAGGTCGCCATGCGTGCCGCCTTTGTTGCAGTACAGGATGGCAAGCAGGTCGCGATACTGGTGCCGACGACGCTGCTTGCCCAGCAACATTACCAGAATTTTTGTGACCGCTTCTCAGAGTGGCCGGTCCGTATAGAGTTGTTGTCCCGGTTTCGCTCAGGCAAACAGACAGACAGTACTTTAAGTGCGCTGCAGGCAGGTACAGTTGACATAGTGGTAGGCACACACAAACTACTGCAACCCACCGTGAAATTCAAACGCCTTGGTCTGTTGATTATTGATGAAGAACACCGCTTCGGCGTGCGTCAGAAGGAAAGCATCAAGAATCTGCGATCTGAAATCGACATCCTGACATTAACCGCAACACCTATCCCGCGGACACTCAACATGTCACTGTCGGGTATGAGAGACCTGTCCATTATCAGCACGCCACCGGCACACCGACTGGCGGTCAAGACCTTCGTATGTGAATGGGACAGGGAAACACTGCGCGAAGCCTGTCTCAGGGAAATCAAGCGTGGCGGCCAGATATACTTCCTGCACAATGACGTTGCCTCAATCGAACGCATGGCCGCCGAACTTGCCGGGATTATACCGGAGGCTGGCATTGAAATTGCCCATGGCCAGATGCGTGAACGTGAGCTTGAAAAGGTGATGCTGGATTTTTATCACCGCCGCTTCAATCTGCTGCTTTGCAGCACTATCATAGAAAGCGGCATTGATATACCAACGGCAAACACCATCATCATGAACCGTGCTGACAAACTCGGTCTTGCGCAGCTGCACCAGTTGCGTGGCCGTGTCGGCCGCTCGCATCACCGCGCCTATGCCTACCTGCTGATACCACCGGCTCGCGCAATGAGTGCAGATGCCCGCAAGAGACTGGCGGTAATAGCATCCATGGAAAATATCGGTGCCGGCTTTACCCTCGCGACCCATGACCTTGAGATCCGGGGTGCCGGTGAATTACTTGGCGAGGACCAGAGTGGGCAGATCCATGAAATTGGATTCTCACTGTATATAGATCTGCTGGAGCGGGCGGTAAAAGCCCTGAAGGAAGGCCGCAGCCCGAACCTTGACCAGCCACTGCACCAGGGTCCCGAGATTGATCTGCTGGTCCCGGCGCTGCTACCTGATGACTATGTTTATGACGTCCATACCCGTCTGGTCCTCTACAAGCGCATTGCCGGTATGGAAACCGAACAGGCGCTACGTGATCTTCAGGTAGAGATGATCGACCGCTTCGGAATCCTGCCGGATCCGGCAAGGAACCTGTTCAAGATTGCTGGACTCAAGTTGCTGGCGGCACCGATGCGCATAAGGAAAATAGAGATTGGCACTGAAGAAGCACGTATACTGTTTGATGACGAGCCGAATATTGACACCGGGGCGTTGATTGAGCTGATACAATCTAAACCACAGCAATACCGTTTTGAGGGGGGCAGCAAGTTGCGAATTTATGGCGACTTCCCGACAAGCGAAATACGTTTCGGAGTTGTCTCGGAGTTGCTTGGTCTGCTCACCCACAGTCCGGATGCCATATAGTACAAACCATACGTTCAACAGGCTTTTAATATGTACTTAACAAACAAACTACGCTGGACAGCCAGTCTTTTTTTCCTGCCATGTCTGGCATTGAGTCTTGTCTGCACTGCGCCTGCGTCTGCCGCACAACCAAAGAGTTACGACGTTGAAGTCGTTATTTTTTCATACCGGGACCCCAGTGACAACGGGGAGCAATGGCCAGCATCTTTGCAGGAAGGGACAGGACCTGCCGGTATCTACAGCAGCCATCAAACCAGTAAACTTCCTGTCGGCGCCTACAGGCTGAATAGCATCAGCAATGGACTGCGACAGTCTAGTGCTTATGCAGTTCTGTTTCACAAGGCATGGCGCCAGCCGGCGTACAACAGCGCCAATGCGGTTGGATTCCCGGTATATACAGCCGCGGAAAATGGCAGGTACAGTATCGAAGGCAGTGTTCGGCTCATTCGTGAGCGCTTCCTTCACCTGGATGCTGACCTGTTAATGGTACCCGGGGACAGCGGCAGCGCGATCATCGATATAAATTCACCGCGCACTAGCCCGCAATTTGAACTCAGGGAAAAGCGGCGCATCAAGAGCGGTGTCGTACACTATTTCGACCATCCGCGTTTCGGCATGATCGCCATGGTTACACCTTATGTTTCTCCTGAAGAAGCGCAACAAATGATTGAGGAAGATAGAAAGGAAGAAATACAAGAAGTAACGCCGGTTACAGTACCGTTGCCGGCTGATGACCAGCTTACGCGCTAAAGAGCAGCCAGCGTCTCGCTCAGTATTGCCCTGACTTTACCCATGCCTGCAGTCAGGTTGTGCTCAATCTCCTGCATATCAATCGGACCGTCTGTACGCCCTGCCGCATAGTTAACGGAGACTGCGATCACGGCGTAACACAGCCCCAGTTCACGCGCGATGGATGCCTCTGGCATACCGGTCATACCAACAATATGGCAGCCATCTTTTTCCATTCTGTTTATTTCTGCTGCTGTTTCCAGGCGCGGGCCCTGGGTTGCTCCGTAGGTAGCAGAAGTCGCGATATCGATACCGGTGTTACCGGCGGCATCGATCAGGCAAGCACGCAATGGCGCACAGTAAGGTTCGGTAAAATCAATGTGTGCTGCATTATTGCGTTGCTCCTCGTAGCTCGTATGACGTCGGGAACAGGTGTAATCGATAATCTGGTCAGGAATGACAAGCTTGCCCGGCGGCATGTCTTTACTGATACCGCCAACGGCACAGACTGCGATCACCTGGGTCGCCCCCGCCTGTTGTAACGCGGCCAGGTTTGCACAGTAGTTGACCCGGTGCGGCAGAATGCTGTGTTCGTCACCGTGACGGGCAAGGAACATGACCTGCTTGCCGGAATAAA
>JASJGW010000208.1:0-11691 GCA_033791305.1 Gammaproteobacteria bacterium
TTTTGCCTTGCGTTCCGTCAAGGCCTGCAGGATCGGCGGCCACACAAACTTCATGCAGAACACGACAAACAGGAACAAGGCAATTGCCTGGCCGATAAGTGTGGCATTGATATTCATGTCAGGACCTCTGCTGTTAGTTCAGCGCGCTGTTTAGCCGCCAACCACTGCAAACAGGATGTAGAGTGCGATACCCACAGCGATCATCGGTACCGCGTCGACCAGGCCCATGACGATAAAGAACTGGGTTCTTAGCATCGGTATCAATTCCGGCTGACGCGCAGCGCCTTCCAGAAAGCGGCCACCCAGGATGCCAATACCCACTGCGGCTCCGAGTGCACCGAGGCCCATCATCAATGCGCCTGCGATATAGAGTAATGCGTCTGCCATTTCCATGTTTCTCTCCTAAATTAACGTGCTGTTCAAGTATAAAAATCAGTGGTGTTCCTGATGCGCCATATCCAGGTACACGATGGTCAGTGTCATGAAGATAAACGCCTGCAGGGTAATAATAAGTATATGGAAGATTGCCCAGCCGATCTGCAACAGTCCGCCGAAGGTACCGAGCACCAGACCGCCGCTTTACATGATGGCGATCAGGATAAAGATCATTTCACCGGCATACATGTTGCCGAACAAACGCAGTGCCAGTGATATTGGCTTGGCAATCAGGTTGACGCCTTCCAGCAGCAGATTAACGGGCATACCCAGCTTGCCAAACGGCTGGAATGCAAGTTCACCAAAAAAGCCGCCTGGCCCCTTGATCTTGAAGCTGTAGTAGAGAATCAGGAAGAACACGCCGAAGGCCATGCCGAGGGTGGCGTTCGGATCTGCAGTCGCTACCACCCTGAGATAGGGTATGCCAACCATTTGCCCCAGATGCGGCAGAAAATCTACGGCAATCAGATCCATAATATTCATCAACAGGATCCAGATGAAGATGGTAAATGCCAGCGGTGCAACGAGGGGATTGCGGCCACTGAAGGAGCCCTTCACGGTGTCTTCGATAAACTCGACAATCCACTCGGCGAAGTTTTGCAGGCCACTAGGTACATCGGCAGTAGCCTGTTTGGCCGCACGTCGGAAAATATACAAAAACAGTATGCCCAGTCCGATAGAAAACCCCATGGTATCCAGATGGATTGCCCAGAAACCCATCTCCTTGGCTTCCTCAACACCATGGGCAATGCCCCAGCTGCCATCCGGGTGCTGACCATAGGTCAGGTTCTGCAAGTGGTGCCTGATATATTCAGCTGAAGTAAGGACTTCGCCCGACATAACTATTCCGTTTTATAAATTCTAGTAACTATCAGGGCCACCTGGCCCGCGATAAATCCCGCGATCAGTGCTGGCGGGTCCAGTTGCAATACACCCAGTGCCAGCGCAAATAACAAGACGACCAGCACGAACCTTTCCAGTGCCGTGCGGTACAGTAACCGGAGGCTTTCGCCGCCAGTCAGGGCACGGCCGCTGTCGGCGCACCCGCGTCGCCACTCCAGCAACAGGTTATGTGCCATGGCGATTATTCCGCCGCCCCAGACTGACCCGGCCTGAAAGCCGCCATAGCGCACGAAAAACACAGCTGAGGTAACGGCTAACAGTAGTAACTGAAGCACAATCAGCTTACGCGCCCCCCTTGCTAAACCTGCCATAACTACTATATTATTCAGCATGTTACGAGCACAAGGCCGGCGGACTGCCATGGCTCGTCATCCCGTGGAGCACAAAGCATGTGCCACGGAGAGCCCGGGATTATAAAGAGACTCTATATGGGGGGTCAATGAAATCAGGGCAAATAACAGGAAAATCGTTGTTTGATATTTTCAGGCACCGGAGTGACGGCGCCATACGCCCGGTCTGTGATTAGGGTAAAGCCGGTGGCAACAGGGCCTGCAGCTTTTTCGTGTAGCGGCTGGCGGCCTCAGCATTGCCCTGGTCCCTGTTGAAGGCAATCAATGCGCCGAGAATATCCGTATCGTTCGGGAAACGGTTGTGTGCACCCTGCAAGACCAGCATGGCCTCGTCCGGTTTGCCGGTCGAATTCAACGCCACGGCATACACGTAGATATAACGGGCTCTGTCAGGATTCAGGGTGGCGGCCTGTTGCAATTCGGTGACTGCCGCCTCCGCCTGCTGCTGCCGTATCAGTGACAGCCCCAGGGCATAATGCAGGTCGGCACCACCCGGCATGCCAGCAATGGCCTCACGCAGGGTCTTTTCCACCGCGGCTTCATCCTGACGGCCACGGTAAAAATCGGCAAGATTCACCCAGGCCGGAGTGTACGCCGGGTTCAGCTCGATAGCCGTACGGTAGGCGTGCTCGGCCTGTTGCAATTGTCCCCGTTGGACATACAGGTTGCCCAGATTGGTCTGTGCCTCGGGGCGCTCGGCATTAGCCAACTGCGAATCGACGAATTCCTGGATGCCCTGCTCCAGCAGCACCTGTTGGCTGTCGTCGAGATCACCCGCCGGTACCGAGGCAAGTACCCGTGCCGCCTCAATACGCACCGCCCGTACATCGTCTTGCAGAAACGGAAACGCCAGCTGCACCCGCAGCCCGGCAGGCAGCTGTTCCAGCATACCCGTCGTGGCGGCTCGCACGCCCGGGTCGTCATCCCACAGACCCTCTGTCAGGACATCCAGGGATTGTGCATTCAGATAGGGGCCGACCTGTGACAGCGCGGTTGCCCGGACAATAGCCGGTGTCCCGGTATCCCGTATCAGCTGCAACAGTGACTCGCCGGCACGTGGATCACCGCTGCGGGTGTCCGCAAAGACTTTCGCATACGTCTGCAAGCCCTGCGGCACATGGCCGTACCAGTCCCGCACCTGTGTCGCGGCCCACTGCGCGCTCTTGTCCGTGTGGCACACGTTACAGGCATTCGGCGTACCCAGTGTGACCGACTGGTCTGGCCGCGGGATGCGGAAGCTGTGGTCATGACGCGGGTCCACCACCATGTAGTCACGCGGCGGCATGTGACATTCGACACAGCTCGCACCTGCTGAATCCGGTTTGTGGAAGTGGTGTGCTGCCGTTGCGAACTTGTTTGGTGCGTGGCACTGCAGGCATACACCACTGCCAGGCTGCCGCAACTGCAGGCTGTGCGGTTCATGGCAATCACTGCAGGTGACCCCGGCCTGATGCATCCGGCTCTGCAGAAACGAGCCATAGACATACACCTCATCCTCGATCTGGCCATCGGGGTAATACATGCCGGCATCCAGCAGCCGTGGCAGGTAATGGTCCAGCAACGGTTCACCGTGCACATAGCCATCTGAAATGACACTGCGACGTGCATGGCAGCGGGCACACATCTCGATTTCCGCCCTGCCCTCACGGGGCTTACTGCGCCGTGCCGTGCCGGTTTTCGCATCCGGCTGCCAGTGCACGCCCTGACGTTCATCGAGCACCATGGTCAGCCCCTTGCTGCCGGCCTGTTTTTCCCAGCCAGGCTTTTGCTTCGCCCAATCGACGTGCAGCGTACCGGGCCCGTGGCAGGCCTCGCAGGAGACATCGATTTCCGACCAGCGTGTGTCGAAACTTTTATGCAGCGGGTCATAGTTTTTTTGCAGATGCGTTGAGTGACACTCTGCACACATGTTGTTCCAGTTCTGGTTCAACCTGGTCCAGTGAAGTTCATCATCATGGGAAATCTGTTCATCGGGATAGAGGTGAAACCAGCGCTGCCCACCCTGCGCTTGCGGGCGTGTGTCCCAGGCAATACTCAGGGCCTGCAGCCGACCACCTGGAAATGCAACCAGGTACTGCTGCAACGGCGCAACACCGAAGGTGTACTTGATTTCGTAATCGGCAAGCTTGCCATCCGCCCCGTCAGTGCGCGCCATAAAACGACCATCTCTCATGAAAAACCGGCTGGTCGTCCCGGCATGAGTAAACTCCCTGTCGTTAAAATCGCCCAACACAGTTGTGGCCGTCGCGTCCTGCATGGCGAGGTCATGGTGGGAGTCTTGCCAGAGCTTTTCCTGAGCTGCATGGCAGCTGGCACAAACCTGCCGTCCTACAAAATCCGGGCGACTGTCCGCATCGCTGGCAATAGCGGGCCACGAGGTGAGCAGGAATAGAATCAATGAAAATGTGCGCATAATCACCCGACAGGTGGGTTACTGCACCGGAATAGAATCCGAACCAACGGGCTTTCTGTTAACACTTTCCTCTTTTTCCAGGTACGGGATACCTGCAAAACGCTTCACGGTTACCAGGGTTTTACCTTTATAGTAGCTGTCGGTGCTACAGCCGGCCATCAGCAGCACTGCAGCCAGTAGACATACTTTCATATTATGGCCTCCATAATGCTCCATTGATCCAGTGCCTGCAGGGTAACATTATCGACCTGGCAGACACTGAGATTATGTCGCCTCAGGCTTGATTTAGCAGAGCAGGCGGTTATTGGATGTGCTGCAGAATGCCGTCAAGTTCATCAAGGCTATTGTAGCTGATTTCTAGTTTTCCCTTGCCGCCACGGCCCTGCCGGACGGCAACACTCGCACCCAGCTTGTCGGAGAGACGGGTCTCAAGATGTTTGATATTCGCATCCTTTTTTACGGCCGCCGGTTTCGCCGGCTGCGGTCGCTGTATTGACTTAACCAGCCCCTCGGTTGCACGCACGGTCAGGCCCCGGGATACCACCTGGCGTGCCGCTTCAAGCTGTTGCGCGCCACGCAGCGCCAGCAATGCCCGCGCATGTCCCATTTCCAGATCACCCTGCTCGAGCATATCCTTGACCGCCTCTTCGAGATCCAGCAGGCGCAGCAAATTGGAAACAGCGGCCCGTGAACGGCCCACTGCTTCTGCAGCCTGTTCATGCGTGATTTCAAATTCCTGGATCAGGCGCGCCAGGGCACGCGCCTCTTCCAGTGGATTCAGGTTTTCGCGCTGAATGTTTTCAATCAGTGCAATGGCAATTGCAGCGCGGTCTTCCACTTCACGCACCACGGCCGGTATCTCGTGCAAGCCGGCCATCTGCGCGGCACGCCAGCGGCGTTCACCGGCAATTATTTCATAACGACCCGCATCGATACTGCGTACCACGATCGGCTGAACCACGCCCTGCGCACTGATGGAATCGGCGAGGTCCTGAAGTGAGTCCTGGTGCATGTCGACACGCGGCTGGTATTTGCCTCGCTGAATGACATCCACCGGTAACATGCGTAATGCACCGTCGGGTACAGTCACTTCCGCTACGTCTTCGGTAACCGGCACGGCCTTGAGATCGGGTGGTGCAACAGCTGGTGCAGGTTCCGGTACGCCTTGCGGCGCAGCGCGTGCCCCCGATCCCAGTAATGCATCCAGCCCCCTGCCCAAACCACGTTTTTTCACTGCCATGTCAGTTACCGTTTTTGAATTCAATCATATGGATTAAAGTGCCCCGTGCACGACAGACTCTGCAGGGTCTGCTGTTACCACAGCATGGCGCCGCAAGTACTCGCCGGCAAGTGCCAGGTACGCTTTCGCACCCCGTGAGCCCTTGTCATAGCACAACACGGGCAGGCCATGGCTGGGCGCTTCCGCCAGCCGTACATTGCGGGGAATAATGGTACGGTAGAGCTTGTCACCGAAATGCTCCTGCAACTGTGCCGAAACATCATTGGACAGGTTATTACGGGCATCATACATAGTGCGCAGCAGTCCCTCGATTTCCAGCTCCGGATTAATGCTGACGCGTACGCGCTCTATGGTATCGAGGAGTGCAGACAGTCCTTCCAGCGCATAGTACTCACACTGGATCGGGATCAGGACACTGTGGGCAGCGGCGAGTGCATTGACCGTCAGCATGCTGAGTGATGGCGGGCAATCAATAATGACCAGATCATAATCATTTTGTACATAGGCCAGGGCAGCGCGCAGACGGCGCTCCCGGTCACCCTTCGCCAGCAGCTCCACTTCCGCCGCCGTCAGGTCTGAGTTACCCGGCAACAGGTCATAACCGGAATCCGGTGCATACACGATCACTTCGCGAATGTCGGCAAGTCCCATCAGCAAATCGTAACCGGTCTTCGCAGCCCCATGCTTGTCGATGCCACTGCCCATGGTGGCATTTCCCTGGGCATCAAGATCAATCAACAGTATCCGGCGGCCGGTCTCGCTCAGTGAGGCAGCGAGATTAACACTGGTAGTGGTCTTGCCTACCCCGCCCTTTTGGTTGGTAACTGCAATAATCCGTCCCATAGCTCAGCTCGCCTGTTCACCCTCTTCGACATGCATGATGACCAGGTGCCGTTGTGCATCCAGTCCCGGTACTTTCAGTGCAACAACGTCATCAATCACCGTTTTGTCTTCCAGACATTCCACCTCGGTCATGGGATATACACCCTTCATGGCGAGCATTCTGCCCGTGTCACTGCACAGGCGTGCCGCGTAACGATAGTAATCGGGCAAGTCGGAAAAGGCGCGACAGGTAATAGTGTCAAACAGACATTCAGGCTGATATTCCTCGATGCGTGCATCTTCCAGGGTGACATTGTCCAGTCCCAATATACCGAGCGTCTGTTGCACAAAACGCAGTTTCTTGCTGCTGCTGTCCAGCAGTACAAACTCCCGTTCCGGGCAGGCTATCGCAAGCGGAATACCCGGCAATCCGGCACCGGTGCCAATATCCAGAATCCGGTCACCGTGCAGGTACGGAAGGATCGTAAGGCTGTCCAGCACATGCCGGGTAACGATATCCGCAGGCTTGCGCACCGAGGTCAAATTGTAGACCCGGTTCCAGTTCATCAATTCGGTGACGTAAGCCATCAACATCTGGTCATCACCCAGCTGCTGTTCCAGACCCAGTTCAGCGAGCCCCTCGTCAAGCAATTTGCCATGATCGACAAAGCCAGTATTCCGTGCCTTGCGGTTGCGATTATAGAGTCCGGTATGCATGGCCTGTTATCAATGCATCATGGTTATGCGCGCTTGCGCGCGCTCTTGTGCTTTTTCATGTGTATCAGCAACAGTGACACCGCTGCCGGTGTAATGCCCGGTATGCGCGCTGCCTGGCCGATGCTTTCCGGCCTGACATCCTGCAGCTTTTCACACGCCTCGTTGGAAAGCCCACGGACGACATTGTAATCGAAATTCACGGGTAAAGGTTGATCCTGATGACGTTGTTGTCGCTGAATCTCGGCCTCCTGTCGTTCCAGGTAACCGGAATACTTTGCCTGGATCTCAACCTGCTCGGCGACCCCGGCGTCTGCAACCGCAGGACCCAGCCCTGCAATGGCCGTGAGCGCAGCATAATCCACCTCGGGACGACGTAACAAATCAGCGGCGCGCTGGTCTCGTATCAATGGTTTCTCCAGCATGACTGACAGTTCCACGGCCTGGGGTGAATCCGGCCGAATCCGCAGTGCCTGCAGACGTTGCTGTTCACTTTCAATGGCCGCGTGCCGCTTGGTAAATACCTGCCAGCGCCGCTCATCTACCAGACCCAGCTCGTGGCCGGTCGGAGTCAGGCGCAAGTCTGCATTGTCCTGGCGTAATAACAGGCGGTATTCGGCGCGGCTGGTAAACATACGATAGGGCTCCGAGGTTCCGCGCGTCACCAGGTCATCGACGAGTACACCTATATATGCCTCGTCACGGCGCGGCGTCCAGGCCGGTTTGTCTTGCGACCGGCGTGCTGCATTCAGTCCGGCCAGCAGCCCCTGTGCCGCCGCTTCTTCATAGCCAGTGGTGCCGTTGATCTGGCCGGCAAAATACAGGCCGCTGATCACCTTCGTTTCCAGCGAATGCCGCAGGTCGCGCGGGTCAAAAAAATCATATTCTATGGCATAACCCGGGCGCGTGATGTGGGCCGCTTCAAAACCGGCAATGGAGTGCACCAGTTGCTCTTGCACCGCGTAGGAGAGGCTGGTCGAGATCCCGTTCGGATAAATTTCATGCGTATCCAGCCCTTCCGGCTCGATGAAAATCTGGTGCGATAACTTGTCGGCAAAACGCACCACCTTGTCCTCTATCGACGGACAGTAGCGTGGTCCGGTACCCTCGATCGCACCGCTATACATTGGAGAATCCGCAAGGCCGGCACGGATAATATCGTGAGTACGGGCATTGGTATGGGTGATATGACAACTCACCTGTCGCGGGTGATCCTGTACACGCCCGAGATAGGACATAACCGGCATGGGCTGGTCACCCGCCTGCGCCTGCAACTGGCTGTAATCAATGCTGCGACCGTCGATGCGCGGTGGCGTACCGGTCTTCAGGCGCTCCACCCGCAGTGGTAGTTCCCGCAAGCGCGCCGCCAGGGCGTTGGCTGGCGGATCCCCCGCCCGCCCGCCTGCTGCATGCGTTGACCCTATGTGGATGCGACCACCCAGAAAGGTGCCTACCGTGAGCACCACCGTAGCCGCAAGAAACTGCAACCCCATGCCGGTAACCACGCCGCGAACTTCGTCGCCCGTCATGATCAGGTCGGCGACTTCCTGCTGAAACAACTGCAGCCCGGGTTGGCTCTCAAGCATCTTGCGCACAGCCTGCCGGTACAGCACCCGATCGGCCTGGGCTCGCGTCGCTCGCACCGCTGGCCCCTTGCTGGCATTCAATACCCGAAACTGGATCCCTGCCTGGTCGGTCGCACACGCCATCAGACCTCCCAGCGCATCTATTTCCCGGACCAGGTGGCTCTTGCCGATACCCCCGATGGCAGGATTGCAGCTCATCTGGCCCAACGTTTCCAGATTATGCGTCAACAACAGGGTACGCGCGCCCGTGCGTGCTGCCGCCAGCGCCGCCTCGGTGCCGGCATGACCACCGCCGACAACGATCACGTCATACTGAATTGAACTCGCCACCACCCTGCTCTCCCCGGGAAAAATTAACGAGATTCTACGCCTACGCCGGAATGCGAGGCAATGCAGCATAAATTACCTTAAATATTGTATAGAAATATAAGTCAGATCCCTAGCTATTGGAATATCTTGTGTTATGATGGGAAAGTATACACTAGATAGGGTACTAGTATGAGACTTCTGGAATTCAACCGCGATACTGGCGGCGCAAATCCACAAACACTGGCTACAGCAAAGCCACCCTCAAAAAAGGCCGCCAGGCCGGTAAAACTGACACCGCGTACAGCCACCCCTGTGCGGCCCGCCAAAGTAATCCCTCTCAACTCCGGCGAGACACCCGTATTGCCTCGCAGACCGATAGATCTGGAGCAGCTACAGGAGCGCATTGAAGTACTGGAACGTCGGATAGAGACACGTGCGCAAGATGGCACCGAACACCCGGCCAGCCGTGATCTTGAAATACTCAAGCAGCGCGTGGGACGGCTGCAGCAAAGTGTCCATGCTGAACTCTGGGCTGCCAGGCAACGCGAACACACCATGTTGGAAATCCTGAGCCGGCCTTCCTTCAAAACGGCCTTGCTACAACACATCGAACGCATCGGAACCAAACAACTGCCATTGGCAAGACGCTGGACCGTCACCACTGCCAGGCAATGCTGGCTGGATTACCAACCTCACTGGTGGACAACGTTTGCCAAGGCCTGGCAAGAGTCACTTAACAAGGCACGCGGCCTGCCACACAACTGATCTACCGGTAGCAGGCTGTAACTGCCTGCTATCGCAGGCCTACCCTGCAGCTGCCTGCAGGCCACCCCACAATAGCTCCAGCTGCTGGCGATACATACCACCAATGGCTGCGGAGTTGCTGTGCTGAATGGCCAGTGGTACCCCGTAAAATATCGAAACCAGCCCAACCATGGCCGCAGAGATAGCAGTGTTTGCCGGTAACTCCCTCTCCTTTATGGCCATTTCCAGAGAAGCACGCAACAGGCCTTCCAAGCTCGCGTCCGACAAAGTTGCTATCCCCTCCAGGTCTGAAAATGCCAGCATCCGCTCCGCCGGTGTAATCTCGGGGCCCTCACGCCGCTCACGACTCAATGCTTCATGCGCAATTATCTCTGCCATCAGTCCCGGCTTCTTCTGTATCTGTATAGCGGTGTAACGAAACAGGGCCTCAATGACTGCCAATCCCTTGCCTTGCTTTGCTGCTTGGCGGCCGTACCAGTTCAACTCGAGTGTCCACAAGCGGTCAAGGTAAACAATCAGGTCTTCCTTCTTCGGAAAGTAATTAAAAAAGGTTGCCTCGGAAATCTGCACACGCTCACACAAGGCCTTAACCGAAAGCGTGTCAAACGACGCCGCCTCGAGGTGGTGTGTCACCGCCTCTGCCAGAGCCAGCCGGGTCTTGGCAAATTTGCGTTCACGCAGCGAAGGTCGTTGACTATCAATCATAACTCTAGCCTACCCTAAAAATACGCTTAACAATATTAATTTAATGCTAGAAAAAACAATAATATATGCATTTCACCAGCATTTCTACAGTATTCCTTATAAAACCCATGTTTTTTATGCGGAAAGGTGGCAAATTGGGCTTTAGACACAGATCCAAGCTTTAATTTTTCTTGTATAAGCCAATATTACTTAATATATTTAACAGGTTAAATAAATATATAGTATTGTATAAAAATGAAGTAAGCTTTTATTATAACGGATATTCAGCCTAACCGGCAGCTTTCACCATATTTGTATACACAAATTCTGGATACAACCATAAAAATAACCAGCTGCGCATTTGGGCAGCGGTTCATGGGCATGCCCGCTATTCGAGATCGAGCACCAGCAAGCGATAGCTTTTGTATTTTTCGAACACCGCCTGGCTGCGATGTCCCGACAGGTATTTATAACGGACACGCGCAAGCTTGTTACGGGCAACCCATTTTAGGACACGGGTCAGCCGCGGCCAGGCACCCAGCAGATACTCGTCGACTGAAGACAGGGCAGGGACCAGACGCTTTGTCAGCCATTCATCCAGCAACGCGATGTTGGGACTGACCCGTGCAGTGAGATCCTCATCATGACTGATCCGGAAGGGCGATTGTTCTACGTAGCGATAAAACTCGGCGAGTAGGTGTCCACCACTGAAACTGCGATCACCTGCGTTGCCATCACAGTGCGCGGCCGTCTTGAAAAAATCACAGATCACCAGCCGGCCACCACTGCGCAAAAGCTCCGGTGCCTTCCCGAAAATGTCCGGCAGGGGAATATACTGAAAGCTTTCACTGAACAATAACAGGTCGTACTGATGCTGGCACTGCCTGAAGGGCAGGGACTCGAAACCGGTTTCGTACAGGGTTGTCGCGCTATGCTGCAGAGCAGCAAGCCGGTCGCGCACCCGCTTGTTCAGGTGTGCCGACGGGTTCACCGCATCGACCCGGTAACCACGTTCAATCAACTGCTGCAAGAGATGGCCGGTACCACAACCGACATCGAGAATTCGTGGAGCAGGGCGGTCAGACAGCAGCGACTCAACCTGCTCCAGCAACATGTCGGTGTAGCACTGCTGGGCGAGGCCAATGTTTCCGAGTGACAGCTCCAGATCCGGCCCCCACAGGCCATAGTGCAGGTCTTCAACACCCAGTAATTGCTCCGCCAGCACCAGCCCAAGCTCCCGGGAAGTCATTTTATTTGTTAGTGGCATCGCATCGTCGAGCCCGATCGCATTTGAATAAGATAAATACTACAAGGTAGTACGTTAATTTATACAGAATACTTTATATTTATATATTAATAAATAATTTGTAAATTTGGCTGATGACTTACCGCTACAAAAATTATGAATCTATTAGAATCAACGGATTATACAGGTTGATAATATTTCTGATAGAAACCACCTCAATAATA
>JASJGW010000209.1:0-5630 GCA_033791305.1 Gammaproteobacteria bacterium
CCTGAGCTCATAGGAAGAATAAAAGCCCTTTTCCTTAAAGTCCACGGTTACCTTAGGCCACCGCGCCACATCCTTATTCTACCTATACTTACCGATCCGCTTTAACTCCCTGTCCGTCCGAGAACAGTACATTCAAGAAAAACAAGAAGTTACATTGAACGACCGGTTCGGGGTGCATATCGGACCTTCAGGTGATTTTTCTGACATTCAGGCTGGAATGTCCGAGATCAGCACCAAATCAGACTATCCTCAAGTCCCCCTGGATGCCTTAAATGCCGCAACTCTTGCCGTTCACGCCCAGCAATATGTACTCACACTTTCGGCCATAAATGGCCATTCCCAGTTTTCCCGTGAAGGTCTCAGATGCTTGGTCAGCAGACACGACCATAGGCGCGGGATGGCGACAGAAAGTCTGAAAAGTTCAGAGGCGAGAACTGATCGATCGACACTGATTCCTTTGATTATATAGAGCTATTTGGGGGAAAATGGCGTTAATTCTTCTTGTACTTATGGATACCCATGGTATCAGGGCCAGATTGAAATCTGTCGTAGTAATATGTGGCGCTGACAGCGCTGGATTACCACAGCATAAAGTTGTTCATGTGGTCCATTGGCTGCATGCTATGGCTCATGTCATCCATGTCATAACGCATGGCATCAATATTCAGGTTCATGGTATGCATATACTGGTTCATACCTTCCATCGAATGATTCATGCCACTCATATTGGCAAGCATGGGTTCCAGAAATTCCAGTGCTTCCATCCTGTCTGCCATGGTTTCAACAGACTCGGACATATGGTAGACACGCCGCGTCATGGTACGCACATTTTCTGAAAGGTAGATAACGCTTTCTGATATATGACTGAGATTTTTCGCCATCTCCGGGTCCATACCACGGGCCAGGGTATGAATATCCTTGCTGAGGCTATAAATCAGGAAGAAACCGTAGGCAGCCAATACTACAAAAGCCAGCATAGCCGGATAAATGACCAATTCCCAGCGACGCGCGCTCGCTTCAAACACGCGCACAAACCGGTCCATTGCATCGCCTTCAGGAAACAATTCCCGCGGGGGGGAACCTGCGCCAGCAGCGCCTGCAGCGGCCTGCTTGTCCAAGTTTGTTATTTTGTCGCTCATTTTTTTGCTGCCAGGATGTTGGTTATTAGAGGACACTAGTCCTGTGTTGCTGCATGTCACTGACTTCAGCCCTACTAATAGGCCTAATTTCCTCATCAGTCAAATAACAGGCCGGATCCTCTGCCCAGGGATCCCCGGTTAACTGCATGGCCCGTACCCGGGTATTTCCTCCGCAGATATTAAAGTAGCGGCACTCGCCACAACGACCTTTAATCAGGCGTGGCATGGCCTTCAAGCCTTTCATAATCGGATCCGAAGTGTCCATCCAGATCTCTGAAAAGGGCCGCTGGCGGACGTTTCCCAGATCATAATGCCACCAGAAAGTGTCCGGATGTACCTCACCGAGGTTATCGATGTTGGCGATATTGACGCCGGAGCTGTTACCACCCCATTGCCGCAGTTTTGCCTCTATATGGTCGATTCTTTCAGGATAATGCTGTATCACCCACTGCAACAGATACACTCCGTCAGCATCATTATTACCGGTAACAAATTCCAGATCATTACCACGCTGCGCATGCAACAGGGCGGTTTCAAATAACAGATCCATGGCATGCCGGGTGATGTTGAGCTGCACGTCGCTGTCACGATTACGGTTACCACGGCCGGCATAATTGAGATGGGACAGATAGAACTTGTTAACGCCCTCATCTGTCATCAACTGCAGCATGTCAGGCAGCTCAACCGCGTTGTCTTCGGTGATGGTAAAGCGCAGGCCGACCTTGATATCGCGGTCACGACACAGGCGGATACCCGCCATTGATGCATCGAAGGCACCGTCCTTGCGACGGAACAGGTCATGCGTCTTCTGATTCCCGTCAATACTGATACCAACGTAGTCATAACCGACATCAGCAATAGCATCGATATTGTTTGCATCGATCAATGTGCCATTGCTTGACAGGCCTACATAAAAACCCATGTCTTTCGCGCGCCTGGAAATATCAAAGATGTCCGGGCGCAGTAATGGCTCACCACCGGACAGTATCAATACCGGCACACCAAACGCCTTCAGGTCATCCATAACCTTGAACACTTCTTCTGTAGTCAGTTCGCCCTTGAAATCGATGTCCGCCGAGATCGAATAGCAGTGCTTGCATGTCAGGTTGCAACGTCGGATCAGGTTCCAGATCACAACAGGGCCCGGGGGTGAGCGTCTCTCGACAACCGGCGTGGGATTCACCAGTTCCTGCATGTATTGCGAGATTCGAAACATACGGTTACCCCTTGAGCCTCAGACCGGTTTTCTTGAGTATACGTTTGCTGTAGAGCACGTCATGGCCACGACAGTGTTCACCCAGCAGGGTCGCGATACCGGTTACCTTTGCTTCAACGTCCCCTAGGTTGCGGCCATGCACCATGGCAAACAGGTTATAGGGCCATAGTGGCAAGTGCCGTGGCCGGTGGTAACAGTGACTCACATAATCCAGTGCACCTGTCTGCCTGCCCAGTTCACTGATGTGTTCGTCGGTGACATTCCATACCGACATACCATTGACCGTGTACCCCAGGGCATAATGATTGGGGACCGCTGCAATACGGCGAATAATCCCGCTTGCCTGCATGGCGGCCACCCGCTGCAACACCTCGGCGGTTTCAAGGCCCAGTTGCTGTGCCAGTGCCTTAAAGGGCTCAGCGACCAGCGGCAGACCCGCCTGTGTGGCAACAATGATCCGCCGGTCGATTGCATCCAGCCGCTTGCCTGATTGCTGTGCCTTGCTCAATGTTTGCGGATAGCCAGTCATCAGCATCCCCTACACGGCCAGCTTCAAGCCGATATAAAACTCTTCCTGCTTCGGCATATCGTAGACCTGGCATCCGGTTGTCTGCTCGATCTGCCTGATAACGGCCCCAGCCTGTTCCGGATGCTCCGTGGCAATCACAAACCACATATTGAGAAGGTGGTCGCGCTCATAATTGTGGGCCACCTCCGGAAAGGCATTTACCAGATCCGTGACTTCATCATAGCGATCCAGCGGCACCTGCATGGCACACAGGCTCAGGGCACCACCCAGGTTTTCTGCGTTAAACATCGGACCAAAGCGTGTCAGCACCCTGCTATCCAGCAGGCACTGCACCCGTGACAGCAGTTCATCAACGGACAGCCCAAGTAATGCAGCAACATCATCAAAGGGGCGCGTACAGACAGGCAGCCCTTCCTGCAAGCAGTTCACGAGCCTGGCATCGACACTATCCATGCGACTTCCTCAGGTGACCGGACAAGTTGCCGGTTTCCACATAGCGCGCGCCACGCTGCTTGAAACTGCGGACACTGAACAACACTGTATGCGGTATCTTCTCCAGCCCATGGCAGCTAACGATCTGCTCAAGACGCTGCAGCACGCTGTCACGCTCACGGCCATGAATCATGCAGAACAGGTTATAGGGCCATGCCGGCAATCGCCGTGGGCGCTGGTAACACAGGGTCACGCAGACCTCGTCGGCCAACAGTGCACCGACGCGCTCGACCTGATCATCCGGGATATCCCAGACCACCATGGCATTGGCACGGTAACCCAGGGCCCGATGCTTGACCACGACACCCATGCGCTTGATCAACCCGGCAGACTGCAGCATCTCCAGGCGTTTAATGACGGCTGTTTCACTGAGACCCAGTTGCTCTCCTATAGCCGCATAGGGATGCGCCACCAGAGGCAGGCCATCCTGGATTTCAGCGATCAATTCACGGTCTGTTTCTGTTAGCACCATAGTGGAAATCCCAGGTCGATATAAAATGCACGCTCCAGCGGCAGATTGAGTACTGTAATACCGGTACCGGCCTCGATCTCATCCAGCACCTGCTCAACCCGCACCTGATCCGATGCCGTCACAACAAACCAGAGATTGAAATCATGTTCACGCTGGTAATTATGATTGACCTCGTCAAACTGACTGACGAAAGCTGCTATCGTTTCCAGTTGTTTCACGGGGACAGCCATCGCAGCAAGGGTACTGGAACCGGCCCGCTGCGGCGTAAACACCGGTCCGACACGACTGATATAGCCACGACTCTGCAGGGACTCAAGGGTGTTTATCACCTCGGTTTCACTGACACCCAGCTGCTGTGCAATGTCCGCATAGGGAGCAGGACTCAGCGGGAAGCCGCGCTGATATTCATTCAACAGGCACTTCTCCAGCGCCGTCAGCGGTGCCGGTGTATCCATGACGGACACATTACCGGAACGCAAACTTGTTGCCTGTAAACGTTCATTCGCCATGACTATAGCCCCGTCCGGTGTGCCCTGGCCGTGAAAAATATGCCGCTGGGTTTCTCTGCCGGCAATTGTGCAATGCGTTCAAAGCTTGCCGTATCGTAAACATGGATCTCATCAGCGTCACGCACCGAGACCCACACAGATTCACCCCGCGGGCTGAATTCCATATGCAGCACCCCTTTCCCGGGCTGCAGCGTCTTGATTATCTTCATGGTTTGGGTGTCAATCACCTGCACGGTATCATTGCGGGGATGTGCAAAATTGACCCACACCTGGCGCCCGTCCGGCTGTGCCTCGACAAATACCGGCTGCCCGTGCACGGCAATGCGCCCCGCTTCCTTCCAGCTGTCATTGCTGACCACCAGCACCTCGTGCTGGCCGACTGCCGGCAGGTAGGCATGCCGCCCCGTCATGGCCCAGCCTTCCAGATGCGGCATTTTATAGACCGGCAATTTCTCCTGGCCACGCCCGTACTGGTCCAGAATACGCTGCACACCCTTGTTCGGTTCCCAGAGATCAAGCAACGCCAGGCCATCCTCGCCGAACAAGCCGGCAATGTAGTAGCGCCCATCAGACGAGATCAGGGCATCGTAAGGTTGCCTGCCAATATCCTTGTATGTATGCACCACCGGTGCTGCCGCATCCGTCATATCAACAATACGAATCTGGCCGGCATCATAAAGTGTGTACACGAACTTCTGACCGGGGGCATCCACAAGTCCGACCACCTTCGACGCGTTGCCCTTGTCGTCCAGCGCCGGCAAATCAGCAATCAGCTCCAGCGTTGCAGCATCGAAAACTTTAACCCCGCCGGGGGTGTAATTGGAAACCGCCACGAGTTTCCCATCCTGCGAGATGGCGCCGCCAATACTGTTCCCCGCCTGCACAACACGCTTGACGAGCTTGCCGCATAACAAGTCAACCTTTGAGAGGCCACCATCACGGCCAAATATGTAAGCATAGCGTTCATCACGCGAAAAAACGGCCGAGGCATGCGACAGGTCACCAAGACCCTCAATCCTGAACAGGCTCGCCTTTGCGGTCGTATCCAGCACTTGCAGGCTGCCGGTGGCGCGCTCAATGACCAGGCCCATGTCACCGGTACCACGCGTCAAACATTTGGCGTTTACTGCTTGATTAAAGCCAGAGAAAAATACACATAGAAAAACAATCCATCCGAAGGAGCACCTTGCGAGGTACGGGGGTGTACAAGTGCCGCGGGAGGCAGGACGCCGGGAGCGACCAGGCGTGAATAAACCGTTCACAGTCCTTTCCC
>JASJGW010000210.1:0-3035 GCA_033791305.1 Gammaproteobacteria bacterium
CATACCCTCCATTTCCAGGAGGTCGCTGGCCGGCTCGCTGTCGCCGATTTTTTCCTCGTTCATGATCGCCTGCGTCAACAGCACATCACGCGCCCGTCCGCGCAGCTCATCGACCATTTCCTCGTCAAATTCCTCGATGGCAAGCAGTTCGCTGTTCGGCACATAGACGATTTCCTCGATGGAGGAAAAACCTTCCTGCACCAGAATCACGGAAATTTCTTCATCCACATCGAGCTGTTCGGTAAACAGTCTCTTTAACTCGTTGGCCTCGGACTCGCTCTTTTCTTCCGCCTGCGATTCATCCATGACATTCAGCGTCCAGCCGGTCAGCTGACTCGCCAGGCGCACGTTCTGTCCGCCTCGACCGATAGCCTGTGACAGCTGATCCTCGGCGACAGCGACATCCATGGTATGGGTATCTTCCTCCACCACGATGGAAGCGACTTCGGCGGGTGACATGGCGTTGATTACAAACTGCGCCGGGTTGTCATCCCAGAGAATGATATCGACACGCTCACCGGACAGTTCGGTTGAAACCGTCTGCACACGCGATCCGCGCATACCAACACAGGCACCGACCGGATCGATACGGGGATCATTACTCTTCACTGCAATCTTGGCACGCAAGCCCGGGTCACGGGCAGCCGCAAGAATATCAATAAGGTCCTGGCCAACTTCCGGGACTTCCAGCTTGAACAGTTCAAGCAGAAATTCAGGAGCAACACGACTGACAAATAACTGTGGCCCGCGCTGTTCGGCACTGACTTCGCGCAGATAACCACGCAAGCGGTCGCCAGGACGCACGGCCTCCCGTGGAATCATTTCCTCACGCAGGACAATGGCCTCGGCATTACCACCGAGGTCAAGATAGACATTGCCACGCTCAACACGTTTCACAATACCGGTTACCAGCTCGCCGACACGGCCCTGATAGGCTTCAACCACCATGGCACGCTCTGCTTCACGTACCTTCTGCACAATAACCTGCTTGGCAGTTTGCGCGCCAATGCGACCAAAATCGACGGATTCCATCGGTTCCTCAATATAGTCACCGTGCGTCAGTTCAGGATCCATTTCCTGCGCGGCCGCCAGTGTGAACTGACGTTCCGGGGCATCAAATACCAGCACGTCTTCTTCAGTTTCTTCTGCGTTTTCAGCCAGGGATTCATCCACCACCTGCCAGCGACGCAAGGTTTCGTACTCGCCGGAATCGCGATCAATCGCAACGCGCGCGTCGATATCACCGCTGGCATTCTTGCGGGTAGCGGTCGCCAGTGCGATTTCAATGGCCTCGAAAATCACTGCTTTATCGATGCCCTTTTCATTGGATACCGCGTCCACAACCATCAGTATCTCTTTACTGTCCATTCCTGAAACCTCCGGCTACATTCAGTATTCAGGCACCAGGCGTGCCTGTTCAATCTGGTCAAATGGCAGACTGATTTCCATATCGTCCTGCTCGAATACAACATTATCGCCTTGCAGACCCGTCAAGCGACCCTTGAACTTGCGTTGCCCCTCAATCGGGTACGCGGCGCGTATTTTTACCAACCGTCCGGCAAACCGCTCAAAGTCCTGCGGACGAAACAGCAACCGGTCAAGCCCGGGTGACGATATCTCCAGGGTGTAATGCCCCGGTATCGGGTCCTCGACATCCAGTACACCGCTGACCTGGTAACTTACCTTCTGGCAATCGTCCGCCGTAATGCCCTTTTCACTATCTATATAGATCCTTAGCAAACCACCACCCTTGCCGCCTGTCTGGAACTCGACGCCGACCAGTTCATACCCCATGGAACTGATACCCGGTTCCAGCATGTCGCCAATATGTAACGGATCTTGCTTCATTCTGTGCTCCGGAAACAAAAAATGGGCCTAAGGCCCACTCCATTTACTCCGAAATTTATTCCTGAGATTCAGTTACTTGCCGAACCTCACCCTGACGTACCGCTGCGGACTTCCTGTCCGGGAACAAAAAGACCCCGCTTACGGGGTCCAGTCAGGCAACACAGGTTATGCAGACACCCACATTTACCGGAGTTCGCGTATTCTACACCCATAAATAGATACGTCAATCCACAACCTTGCGGGAAAACCGGACCCTGACCGCTTATGTTCCGGTCATCGCCATCGTGGTGACATCTGCAGGCTGTTACTTAATGCTTGATGGAGGGATATAGTCTTGGGTGAGCGCGCGCTCATTACGCGCCTTGGCCTGTTGCCAAGCCATCTCTTTGTTACGCGTGTTTCTGGCGTATTTCCCCGACGACTTGCTGATACCCCTGCGGGCCCGTATGTAATCGGCATAGATATGCACAATGCGTTTGACATACAAACGGGTCTCTTTGTAGGGAGGAATACCCTTGTGCTTCTTTACTGCATCTTCTCCGGCATTGTAGCCAGCCAGCACCAGCTTGGTTTTGCCCGAAAAGTAATCACTCAGCCAACGCAGGTAAGCCATACCACCTTGCAGATTCTGAAGGGGATCCCTGATGTTACGCACACCAAACCGTTTGGCAGTGGCAGGCATCAGCTGCATCAAGCCACGCGCATTCTTCGGGGATTTTGCACGCGCATCAAAATTTGACTCAACCTGAATCAGCGACAGCACGAGTTCCGGATTCAGACCGTAGTGTGGTGCGAGCAGATGCACCCAGGTGGTGACCGTGGCACGGTCCGGTGTCGGCTCTGCCAGCGGGCAATCCGGATCAGCCGCAAGAGTGGTCCCGTCGCGAAGCCCCTCAAACATCCGGCTTGCACCTATATCCCCCTGCTTTTCTGCCTGTTTGAACCAGCCCGCTGCGAGCGCATCATCGGGCACCCTACCCCAACCGTTCATGTGCATTGAACCCAGGTGAAACGCCGCCTCGCCATCGCCCTGTAGCGCTGCGACACAGTACAGTTCATAGGCCCGCGCATAATCCTGTGTCACACCCTCGCCATCCTTGTAGCGAATAGCCTCCTCGCGCAGATCAGCAGGCGCAGGCACCAGCGCACTCGCAGGAGCTACGATCAACAGCAGCAGCCATAACAGC
>JASJGW010000211.1:0-4911 GCA_033791305.1 Gammaproteobacteria bacterium
TGGCCGTTGACGGTGGCAATAACGACACCTTCAACAACCGCTGTCTCGGCGGCTACCGCAGTGTTGATGCCTCCGGTTTCGCCGGGTGTCTGTGACTGGTCGCACCCGCTTACTGCAGCCAGTGATGCAATTAATGCCAGATAGTGAGGATATTTCATTTAATAGTACCTTCTCGGGTTGGTGGATTAGGATTCTTCCGGCGTTTTAGCCTGGATACTGAGTGCGTGGATTTCACGATGCATGATGTCATCCACGGCATCATAGACCAGACGGTGGCGCTGGATGAGGGTTTTGTCATTGAATGCAGCGGCGACGATGTTGACTATAAAGTGACCGCCGCCACTGGCTGCACCCGCATGACCGGCATGCTTTGCGCTTTCATCGATGATTTCGAGTTCCGCCGGTTGCAGGGTATCTGTTAAGCGTTCGCGGATCATTTCAATACGTTGGGCAGACATCAGGGCAGTACCTTTTTAAAGGGCTTGACAGTGATCTGCTGGTACACGCCGGCAGCATTATAGGGGTCAGCGTCTGCCCAGACCTGTGCGTCTTCCAGTGAGGGAAACTCTGCAACTACCAGGCTGCCGCTAAAGCCGGCATCTCCCGGGTCAGGACTATCGATGGCGGGGTGTGGTCCGGCAAGCACCAGCCGGCCGGCTGCTTTTAACTGATCCAGCCTGTCCAGGTGCGCAGGACGCGTATTCAAACGCCCGGCCAGGCTGCCCGGCTTGTCCTGGCTGATGATGGCGTACAGCATTATTCAGCTTCCTCTTCTGTTTCCATGTAACGACTGAGGTAAAAGGCCTGACCGAACACAAACACCAGGGTCAGTCCCATCATGCCAAAGAGCTTGAAATTCACCCAGGTCTCTTCACTGAAATTGTAAGCCACGTAGATGTTGAGGATACCCATGGCAACGAAGAATGTTACCCATGCCCAGTTAAGCCGCTGCCAGACCGGTACCGGGGCGGTGATGGCGTGGCTCATCATGCGCTCCACCAGTGTCTTGTCACCGATAAACCGGCTGCCAAGGAAGCTGGCTCCAAACAGCCAGTTCACGACGGTCGGTTTCCACTTGATAAAAACCGGGTCGCGCAGAATCAGGGTCAGGCCGCCAAAGACAACAAGGATCGCCAGTGTGATCACGTGCATCTTTTCAAATTTACGATTTTTTAACCAGAACAGGCCGGTTTGCACAAAGGCGGCGCCAATGGCAACGGCTGTGGCGACATAGATATCGTACATCTTGTAGGCCACGAAAAACAGTACAATGGGGAACAGATCAAATAGAAACTTCATCGTGGTATCTGGTCGTCTATTTCCTGGGTATAGAGGGCCGGCGCCCCTGAAAGGTGCCGAATAATAGTCTTTTTGGCCTGTGGTTGAAACCCGGTAGTGTCTTTAGATAGCTCCGGTGGCAATAGTTCCCTGCGACGGGATCGTCCGGGGATTCAGTGCAGGGAGCGGTTGACCGGCCATTCGCGGTGATATTTCTCCATGATTTTGCGGACCCGGGGCGGGTAATCCAGCGCTTCCATCTGTTGCATGCCCTCGTCGAAAAAACGGGTTGCGTCTTCCGGCAGCTCGCTGGTCAGGAGCTCAAAGGCCGCCTCCATTAAATCGGTGTTGTGGCTGCGTGTGGCGACAATACCATGGTTCAGCAGTAACACCCGCCATGGCCGTCCGGGATTCATTTTTTCAAGGTCCTGGCTGATGGGAGCGGAAACAGCCTTGATAATCTGTTTAATGACTCTGCTGAGCTGTTCAAGCTTCTGTGGCTCCTGCGTCGTATTGGCTGTCAGGGCCAGTGCATCCACGACTGGTTCCAGTGTCTCTATCTGACCATCATGATCGGCTATCCATAAGGTAAGGTTCATAGTCAGGTCCGCCAGTGGCTGTTTCTGTTCAGCCAACCCCCGTTTTTCTGCTATCCCGGACAGTGTTTCCTGCAAGCGCAGGGCATATTCACCGATTTCAGAAATGTCTCCGCTACGGGTGTCGCTGGACGCTTGCGTGTCGGACTCAATCCGGCTCATGACATCCACAAGCTGTTCAAAGGCCTGCTCCAGCGCAGGCAGGTCCGTGTCTGCATTCTGCAATGTGGATGAGGTGTCGTGGGCCTGCTTGCAGGCCTCCAGGATGCCCTTGATCGTTGTCTGGATAGCAGGAATTTGTCCGGTGAGTTTTTGCATACTTCGGCTATATTAACGTGTTGACTTGCAGGCTGCGAGCGTGGAAACCCTGTATTCAGTGTGTTTAATGAACACATTGCCATGGCAGCTGTTGTAGAATTGACCGGATGTCCGTTCACTATGATTTACACAGCCATTCACTTGCCTCCGATGGCTCACTCAGTCCTGCTGAGCTGATAATGGCCGCGCATGCCGGCGGGGTGGATGTGCTGGCATTGACCGATCATGACACCACGGACGGTCTTACGGAAGCGGCACAATGTGCGCGCCAGCTCGGGTTACAGCTGGTACCAGGCGTGGAGATATCCGTTAGCTGGCAATCACAGACAATTCATGTGCTGGGTCTGGGCATCGATCCGGCCTGTAAGGCTCTGCAGACAGGGTTGTCCGGGTTGCGTGAATTTCGCAACTGGCGTGCCGAGGAGATCGGCCGGCGTCTGGCAAGGGCCGGTATTCCTGGTTGTTACGAGGGCGCGCGCAGGCTGGCCCGGGGGCGTGTTGTCGGCCGCACGCATTTTGCACACCACCTGGTGGCGGAGGGCCACGCCCGTTCCGCGCGGCATGTATTCAAGCGGTTTCTGGTTAACAACAAGCCCGGTTATGTCACCGGTGACTGGGCAAACCTTGAGGATGCCTTGAGCTGGATTGACCGTGCCGGTGGTCTGGCCGTGGTTGCACACCCGGCACGCTACCGGATGACGGTCAGCAAGTTGCGCCGTTTTCTCAACGAATTCCGGGAATGTGGCGGTGCTGGTATGGAGGTTATCTCCGGCAGTCACACGAGAGACAATATCACCACCATGGCCGCACTGTGCCGCAATCAGGATATGCTGGCTTCCTGCGGTTCCGATTATCATGGCCCGGAGAACCCGTGGATAAAACTGGGACAGTTGCCGCCGTTGCCGGCAGATTGCCCGCCCGTCTGGGAGAGTGATCGTTGGCGGGCTACAGAATCAACAAGTTGAGTGCCAGTATGTATTGTTAATAGCCATGGAAACCAGGGAAAAATAAATGCCTTAATAGAAATCTTTTCGTGTTCTTCCGTGGCAAAATTCCCTATTATTTTTCTGTTACAACACCGGCGGGCTGAACCCGTAATCATCACATGGATAGAGTATTAGCATTCTATGAGCCAGTTCTTTCAGATTCATCCGGTCAATCCACAGGCACGGTTGATCCACCAGGCGGTTGAGATCATCCGGGCCGACGGGCTGATTGTCTATCCTACGGATTCCAGTTATGCACTTGGCTGTCATGTGGGCGACAAGGCGGGCATGGAACGCATTCGTCGTATTCGCGACCTGGACAATAAACATAATTTTACCCTGGTATGCCGTGATCTGTCCGAGATTGCCACCTATGCGAAACTGGACAATAGCGGTTATCGTTTGCTGAAGTCACTGACGCCCGGTCCATACACCTTTATCCTGAAGGCGACGCATGAAGTGCCGCGCCGACTGCAGAACCCGAAGCGCAAGACCATCGGCATACGTATTCCCGCCCACCCGGTTGCCCAGGCACTGCTGGAGGAGCTGGGTGAGCCGCTGATGAGTTCCACGCTGATTTTGCCAGGACAGGAAAACCCCGAGACAGATGCCCATCACATCCGGGAGCGGCTTGAGCATGACGTTGATCTGGTGATTGACGGCGATAGTTGCGGGCTGGAACCGACCACAGTCATTGAACTGGTGGACGGTTCGATGGAAGTCGTGCGTAAAGGGCGGGGCAGTGATGATGACCTGTTTAGATAATGCATTCAGTTAGCAGAAGGTTATAATCCGCCGATGCCTGATCTCAGTCTCGTACAGAAAATCGCCATCTGGGTGGTGCCGGTACTGCTGGGCATTACTGTGCACGAGGTTGCGCATGGCTGGATTGCACGCAAGCTGGGTGATAACACGGCCTTTATGCTGGGGCGGCTGACACTCAACCCGTTGAAGCACGTTGATCCCATGGGCACGATTCTGATACCGGGCATGCTGTTGCTGCTGCAGGCCGGTTTTATCTTCGGTTATGCCAAGCCGGTACCGATTAACTGGAAAAACCTGCGTCAGCCAAAGCGGGATATGGCGCTGGTTGCAGTGGCCGGACCGGTGGCAAATTTGCTCATGGCTGTCGGCTGGGCACTGATACTGCGACTGGGCCTGTTGCTGGGTGATAACGGTCTCGCGCTGGTCTATATGGGGGTGGCAGGTGTCATCATCAATGCCATATTGATGACCCTGAACCTGTTGCCACTGCCGCCACTGGATGGTGGCCGGGTATTGACCGGTTTGTTGCCGGGGCCCTGGGCCTATCAGTTCAGCCGCATTGAACCGTATGGTTTCTTTATTCTGATTGGCCTGCTGATTACCGGTATTCTGGGTCTGATCCTGTGGCCGCTAATTAGCTTTTTTATATCGATGATCGTCCCGGTATCGGGATTGTCAGTGCAAAAGTTCCAGCTGCTGTTGCTGGTACTCATGGGTAAATAGGAGATCGTGTTGGGTGGCATGAATGTTAACAGCCGGGTGCTTTCCGGTATGCGGCCCACGGGCAGCCTGCACCTTGGTCACTACCACGGTGTGCTCAAGAACTGGGTCAGGTTACAGCAGGAGTTTGACTGCTTTTTTTTCGTGGCCGACTGGCATGCCCTGACGACACATTACGAAGACTCCGGAATTATTGCAGACCATGTCTGGGACATGGTGATCGACTGGCTGGCAGCCGGTGTCAAGCC
>JASJGW010000212.1:0-3388 GCA_033791305.1 Gammaproteobacteria bacterium
GTAGCAGAAACAGTGTTGCCGACCACGGATCGCCTTTTCCGTGATAGGCGTCAGCAAGATCTTTACGGCGGATAAAGAACAGACCCGCGACCAGAACGTACAGGAATTGTGGCGATATTCCGGAGACGAAAAAGAAGGCCACCACGACATCAGGCATAAAGTCTGATTCTGTTTCCCCGATGATCAGCTGGTGAAATGCCAGGATAGCAAGTATCAACAACAGGACAAGTAGTGCTTGCTCTTTTCTGCTGATAGGTATGCTGGTATTTTCTGTTACTGCGGATGTCATTAACGAACCCTGAACCGACTATGCGGGTAGAATTACTGCCCAGTATACCGGTTCCCGGGTATAAAAAAGATCAACATGTTGATGAATTGTTACAATGAGGTGAGCTCACAAACACTAAAACCAGTCCTGTACGATTTCGCAGGATGTGCCAAGGCCACATCCTGCGGTCTCAGCTCATGGTCATTACCTGTCCACAGGGTTCACATCCTGTTATGCAAACGGTTACACTCCCCCACATGTATACCTTCTGTCCCAATTGTTTTGCTGTGCACCAGGTAACGGCCGTTCATCTGGGTAAAGCCGGAGGCCAGACGCGTTGTGGCGAGTGCCGGCAGGTCTACCGTGCTGTTGACTATCTCTATGATGAACTGGCTGCAGCGCGGCAAGCACTTGAGCTGCAGCGTGCATCCGGTGTTGAACACAAAGACGTTGTGACTGATTCGGCACCTGCTGCAGCCCCCCCCAAAACAGACACAGCTGTGAAACCCGCTACATTACCGCTCCATCCGGCGCGGCCATTGCCCGATAGCTGGCAGCAGCGCTCGACGTCGCTGGCAGATATCGGCAGCGGGGCAGGGATTGGTTTACTGCTGTTGTTGCTGGGATTGCAATGGGTCTACTTCAACCGTGCCGTGCTGGCGGCTGATGACCGCTGGCGCCCGCTGCTGGAGCGTGGCTGCAGCGTTGTTCACTGTGACCTGCCGTTACGCGTGGATTTGTCTCATCTAAACATCATTAACCGCGATGTGCGCAAGCATCCTGCCATGGAGGATGTGCTCCTCATTAGCGTTGCTTTTGAAAACCGGGCAGAATTTATCCAGCCTTATCCCTTTCTTGAGGTCAGCTTTACTGACCAGTCAGGTAATTCCGTTGCCATGCGGCGCTTCAGGCCGGCGGAGTACCTGGATACCGGCGTTGACCTGGAGGGTGGGATGGCAGCGGAGTCGCCGGTGCAGGTATTGCTGGCGGTTATTGATCCCGGCGACGCGGTGGTCTCCTATCAATTTGCATTTCTGTAATTTCCTTATTCTGGCAAGTACTTGAAGAGCACCACTGGCGGTGGCTGGTTTTCGACCTTTATCCCGGTGACAGAAGCGCGTATCATCTCCCGTCCTGCTGTTCCGGAATCATAAAGATTCACTATAAATCCGGTGAGAATAGGACCGTACAAACTTCCGAATAATCTGGTGCTGGCCCCCATGGCCGGTGTCACCGATCGCCCGTTCCGGCAGCTGTGCCGTGCACAGGGGGCGGGTCTGGTGGTGTCCGAGATGGTGTCCTCCAATGACCTGTTGTGGGGCTGCGAGAAGACCCGTCGCCGCATTGATCATAGCGGTGAGAGCGCACCAATCGCTGTACAAATTGCGGGCGCTGATCCGGTGATGATGGCGGAGGCGGCCCGTTTCAATGTGGGGCACGGCGCGCAGATCATTGATATCAATATGGGGTGTCCGGCAAAGAAGGTCTGCAATGTGATGGCCGGTTCTGCCCTGTTGCAGGATGAGACCCTGGTTGGCCGGATACTGGACGCGGTTGTGGCTGCGGTTGATGTGCCCGTGACGCTGAAAATCCGTACCGGCTGGGACCCTGAGCACAAGAATGGTCCCGCGGTTGCAAAAATTGCAGAGCAGGCCGGTATTCAGGCACTGTCAGTGCATGGCCGCACGCGTGCCTGTGCTTACCGGGGAGAGGCCGAGCATGACACTGTTCGCACCATCAAGTCCGCGATCTCTATCCCGGTGATAGCCAACGGCGATATCAGCACGCCTGAAAAGGCCGTCACCGTGTTACGCCACACCGGTGCCGATGCCGTCATGATCGGCCGGGCTGCCCAGGGGCGTCCCTGGATCTTTCAGGAAATCACCCATTTCATGGCGACTGGCGAGCATCTGCCGGAGCCCACGCCCGCAGAGATTTGCAGTATTCTGACCGGGCATTTACACAATCTGTATGCGTTCTACGGCGAGTACACCGGGGTGCGTGTCGCTCGCAAGCACATTGCGTGGTACAGCAAGGGGCAGCATGCAGGCAATGCCTTTCGTCAGCAGATGAACCGGATTGAATCAGCCGGGGCACAGCTGAAATATGTGCAGACTTTCTTCAATCGTCTGATGGAACAGCAGGTACTGGCCGCATGAAGCTGCCCATCAGACGTGAACGTCGCAAGCAGCCGATTCGTCGCAGCGTGACATCGGCGATTGAGCTTTATCTCGTTGATATGAGCGGCCATGAGGTCACCGACCTGTATCACACGGTTCTGAGCGAGGTTGAGCCGGCCATTCTGGCAGTCGTCATGAAGCACGTTGACGGTAACCAGAGCGAGGCAGCCGAGATGCTGGGCATCAGTCGCGGGACCTTGCGGAAGAAGCTGAAGCTGTACCGTTTGTGAACAGGGTATTTGCTGTGCCGGGCTAAACTACGATCCGCTTCTGCACACTATTCAAACATCGAAGGATTTTATGAATACAATACAACGCGCACTGATCAGTGTTTCTGATAAATCCGGTATTGCCGATTTTGCCCGGGGGTTGCACGCGCTGGATGTTGAAATACTCTCAACGGGCGGCACCGCAAAACTGCTGGCAGACGCAGGCATTCCCGTTACCGAGGTGTCTGACTTTACCGGTTTTCCCGAGATGATGGACGGGCGCGTCAAGACGCTGCACCCGAAGGTCCATGGGGGCATTCTTGCGCGCCGCGGCACTGATGAAGCGGTGATGCAAGAGCATGGTATTGCCCCGATAGATCTGGTGGTGGTTAATCTTTATCCCTTTGAGCAAACAGTGGCACGTGATGACTGTGATCTGCCAATGGCTATTGAGAATATTGATATTGGTGGTCCAACCATGTTGCGTGCGGCGGCAAAGAATCACGCCGCTGTTACTGTGATTGTTGACAGTGCAGACTATGAAACAGTGCTGTTGGAAATGCAGCAAAATGAAAACAGCACATCTGCCGAGACACGCTATTCTCTGGCCGTCAAGACATTCGAGCAGTCCGCTCATTATGATGGCGCAATAGCCAACTACCTGGGTGCTGTCAGCCTGTCAGGTTAGCTGGCAGATTTTCCGGACACTATCAACCTGCAATACCGGCAGG
>JASJGW010000213.1:0-8506 GCA_033791305.1 Gammaproteobacteria bacterium
CGTGTCTGCCTGGTGGGCAGGAATGGTGAGGGTAAATCCTCGTTGCTGCGTATTCTCAGTGGTGAGGTAACTGCAGACGATGGCGAATTGTGGGTGCGCCCGGGTGTGAGCATTGCTTGTCTGGCACAGGAAGTCGGCATGGACAGTAATGACAGTGTGTTTGATGTCGTTGCCGGTGGCTTGCCGGAACTGGGCAAGCTGATATCTGATTATCATCACGTGGTGAGCGAGCTGGCGCATTCAGAGGCCCCGGCTTTGCTGAAACGTTTGTCTGCATTGCAACATGACCTGGAAGCGGCCGATGGCTGGCAGTTGGAACAGCGTGTAGAGAGCGTGTTATCACGGCTTCAGCTTGACAGCGATGCTGTTTTTCATTCGCTATCCGGTGGCTGGCGACGGCGGGTGATGCTGGCACGTGCGCGGGTTTGTGAGCCGGATGTGTTACTGCTCGATGAGCCGACCAATCACCTTGATATTGAGGCAATCATCTGGCTGGAAGCGTACATGCTCGACTACCCCGGTGCCTTGCTGTTTGTCAGTCATGACCGGGCATTTGTACGCCGGCTGTCGACACGCATTATTGAGCTGGATCGCGGCCAGCTGGCCTCGTGGCCAGGGAGTTACGACGACTATGTGCGTCGCAAGGCCGAGCAGCTGGAGGTGGAGGCACGACACAATGCGCTTTTCGATAAAAAGCTGTCCCAGGAAGAGGCCTGGATTCGCCAGGGGATAAAGGCGCGACGTACGCGTAACGAGGGCCGGGTTCGGGCGCTGCAGGATTTAAGGCAACAGTACCGGGAGCGGCGGAACCGCTCCGGCAAGGTCAAGCTGCAGCTGGACAAGGGCGAACAGTCCGGCAAGCTGGTTTTTGAAGCGGAAAATGTTGACCTGGCCTTCGCTGACAACACGGTGATCAAGGATTGCTCGACCACCATTACGCGTGGTGACCGCATCGGGATTATCGGTCCTAACGGTGTCGGCAAGTCCACCCTGATCAGGGTGTTGCTGGGCGAGCTGGAGCCTGATAGTGGCCGGGTGTGTCGCGGCACCCGGCTGGAAGTCGCCTATTTCGACCAGCAGCGTGACCAGCTGGACCCGGACAAGTCGGTTATGGATAACGTGGCCGAAGGCAGTCAGCATGTCATGGTCAATGGCCGCGACCGCCATGTTGCCAGCTATTTGCGTGATTTCCTGTTTCCGTCGGAGCGCCTGCAGTCACCGGTCAGTACCCTGTCCGGGGGGGAGCGTAATCGCCTGTTACTGGCCCGCCTGTTTGCCCGGCCGGCAAACCTGCTGGTGATGGATGAGCCAACCAATGATCTGGATGTGGAAACGCTGGAACTGCTGGAAGAATTATTGATGGATTATCAGGGCACCCTGTTACTGGTCAGCCACGACCGTGCCTTCCTTGATAATGTTGTTACGCGTTCACTGGTGTTTGAGGGCAATGGTGTGATTGGTGAATATGTTGGTGGTTATTCTGACTGGCTGCAGCAGAGAAAAGAGGAAGAGACTGCCAATCAGGAAAGTAGCAAGCAGCTTGCAAAAGCGGCCACGAAGATGGCCCCGGCATCGAAACCAGGGAAACTCTCCTATAAGGACCAGCGCGAGCTGGACGGCCTGCCACAACAAATTGAGGCACTGCATGCAGAACAGACACAACTTCAGGAGGCGATGGGTGAGCCCGGTTTCTACCAGCAGGATAAGGGTGAGATGGCGGCGACACTGGCCCGCCTGGAAGCTGTCGGGGAACAGATTGATGCCTGCTATAGCCGCTGGGAAGCGTTGGAGTCAGGCTAACTGTGCCGGTCTGTCTGCGATGGCCGCAGGCCGCATGTGGTGCTGGGGCAGGAAGCGCATCGATCGCAAAATGATCCGCTTCGACAGTGTTACTGTGAGTATTTACGCGGAGGTGCACAATGTTGCGGACGATTAAACAGGTGATTAACGCACGCACCCAGACGGAGGGCGGTGGTTTCATGGTGCGCCGGCCATTGCCGGCACCCGGCGGGGTGCGCATGGTCGACCCCGTGTTGATGATTGATGAGATGGGGCCGGTGGATTACCGGCCGGGAGAGGCAGTGGGTGCCCCCGATCATCCGCACCGCGGCTTTGAAACCGTGACCTACATGCTGGAGGGTGAGTTCGAGCACCGGGACTCCGCCGGCCATACCGGGAAGATCCGGCCGGGCGATGTACAGTGGATGACAGCCGGCAGTGGTGTGGTGCATTCAGAGATGCCATCAGCACACATTATGGAAACGGGCGGACGCGTACACGGGTTCCAGATATGGGTGAATCTGCCGGCACGTTTAAAAATGACCGCACCCCGCTATCAGGAAGTAAGCGGCAGTAATATCCCCGAGGCCGGCAGTGCAGATGGGCGTGCACGGGTGCGGGTTATTGCAGGTGAAGCGCTGGGTGTTCGTGCGCGTATCGATACCCACACGCCGATTGTGTACCAGCACTGGACCCTGCAACCCGGCGCAGACCTCGAACAACATTTGCCCGAAGATCACAACGGTTTGTTGTATGTCTTTTCCGGTGAACTGGTGTCCAATGGGGTATTGCTGGCAGATGGCCAGATGGGTGTGCTGGGAGCGGGTGATAGCGTGGCATTGTCTGTACCGGCAGCAGTTGAGACTACTGCGCAGGTGTTGTTGCTGGGTGGTGTGCCCCTGAATGAACCGGTCGTACAACAGGGACCCTTCGTCATGAATACCCGGGCGGAGATCGAGCAGGCGCTACAGGACTACCAGCAGGGGAGAATGGGTGTGATCACACCCGCAGCCGGTGCTTCCTGAAGGGTGGCGGTTATGCCCGCGCCTGTGTCAGTCAGGCGCGGGAGATGTATTCGCCGGTACCGGTGTTGACCTTGATGTATTCGCCCGGTGTCAGGTATTCCGGTACCTGGACGGTCAGGCCGGTGCTCAGGGTGGCGGGTTTGGTGCGTGAGGAGGCCGACGCGGCTTTCATGCCGGGTGCGGTCTCGGTGATCTCCAGTACCACGGTCGCCGGCAACTCAATTCCGAGCGGGGTGTCGTCGGCCATCATGGCGACGACGCCCTCAAGGTCTTCGGTCAGGTACAGCAGTTCTTCCTGAAGGTCTGCGGTATTGAGCATGTACTGTTCGAAGCTTTCCCTGTCCATGAAAGTGCAACTGTCGGCATCCTTGAACAGGAACTGGACACCGCGACGTCCGAAGTCGACAGTTTGCACGTTTTCGTCACCCTTGAATCGGTTCTCGTACTTTTGCCGGGTGACGAGATCCAGGCCGCGTACCTTGTACAAGGTGCTGCCGCTGCGGGATGACGGGCTCTGTACGTCCAGTGCCTTTATGAGGATGTTGCGCCCGTTAATATCGAGTACCAGGCCTTTTTTCAGCTCACTTGCCTTCATGCCAGGTGGCCGCTATGCATCGTGCTGGTGACCTTCGGGACCATGTACATGGCCGTGTTCCAGTTCTTCCGCGGTGGCATCGCGAATATCCATGACGGTGACATCAAAGTTGAGCGTGATACCGGCGAGCGGGTGGTTGCCGTCAACCGTGATGGTGTCGTCTGCTACCTTTTTAATGGTCACCATGACCGTCTGACCATCAGGGCCTTCTGCATTGAATTGCATGCCGGCTTCAATATCATGTTCAGGTGGAAACATGTCGCGGGGTACATCCTGTGACTTGGCTTCATCGTGAATGCCATAGGCTTCTTCCGGCGGGATGGATACCGAGAAGTTGTCACTGGTGGTCTTGCCGGTTAAGGCATTCTCTAGCCCGGGGATAATGTTGCTGGCGCCGTGTAAATAGCAGAAGCTGCCATCGTCAGATTTGTCGAGAATATTGTCGTCGTTATCTTTCAGGATGTAGTTGAGAACAACAACATGGTTATTGGCTATCTGCATGAATATACTCCTGTAATCATTAAGGTGCAGCCTACGCTGCCTGAGAATCGGCGGCATATCATACCACAGTGTTCTATCGGTTGGGTGAACGAGCGAATGAATTGGCAGGTCTACATCATACTTTGTACGGATAATTCCCTGTATACCGGTATTACCACCGATATGGCGCGACGTTTCAGGCAGCATGCCGAATCACAGGGCGCAAAGTACTTCCGCGGGCGCCGGCCGGACGAGGTGGTTTTCCTGGAAAGCGGGCACACTCGCAGTACCGCCAGCAAGCGCGAGGCGGTCATTAAAAAACTGCTTCGTGCTGACAAATTGCGGCTGATTGCATCGAACTGCAACGAATTAACGGTATCTGGTGAACCTGGCGACCGCTGACGAACCCGGTTTGCGTGCGCTGGCCGGCGGCGGTATGAACTACACTTAAGGCAGTTGTACTACCGGTCGTGTGTTTATGGAAGACCCTGTCGGTTTTCTGCGCTACCAGCGTGAAGAGGCGGGCAAGCAGTTTGCCGGCGTGCGGGTGCGCCACTGGCATGAATATGAACAGACCCTGTCTGACAGGCAGGTCTCGGTGCAGGCGCAACGCTGCATGGATTGTGGCACACCCTGTTGTCACAGCCATTGTCCGGTTCACAACCTGATTCCGGACTGGAATGTGCTGGTTACCGAGGCCGACTGGCAGCTGGCCTACGAACAGCTTGAGTCGACGAATAACTTTCCTGAATTTACCGGGCGTATTTGCAGCGCGCCCTGTGAGACCGCCTGTACCCTCAGTATCAGAAGTCGTCCGGTGACCATTCGTTCCATCGAGCTGGCTATCGTGGAGCACGCCTGGCAGTCGGGTTGGATAAGGCCACAGCGTCAGCGGCAGCCGTTGTTTCAACGCGTGGCCATTATTGGCTCGGGACCGGCCGGACTGGCCTGTGCCCAGCAACTCGTGCGCGCCGGTTACCGGGTAACGGTGTATGAGAAGGCTGACCGGATTGGCGGCCTGTTACGTTACGGGATTCCCGACTTCAGGCTGGAGAAACGGGTGCTTGAGCGCCGGCTGGCGCAATTACATGCCGAGGGTGTTCGCTTTCGTACCGGTGTACACGTGGGGTCAAACCTGGACATGGATGAATTGCGTCGTAGCGCGCATGCTGTGGTGCTGGCCTGCGGGTCGGAGCAGCCGCGCGACCTGCTCGTACCCGGCCGTTCACTGGGCGGTATTCACTTCGCAATGGATTATCTCAGACAGCAGAACCGGCGTGTTGCCGGAGATTTTATCAGCAGCGAGTCTGCCATCAATGCTGCCGGCAAGCAGGTTGTGGTACTGGGTGGTGGCGACACGGGCGGCGATTGTGTGGGCACAGCTATCCGGCAGGGTGCCAGGCAGGTCACACAGATTCAGTACCATGAGCGTCCACCTGTACATGTGGACAACCTGCTTTACTGGCCGGAACCGGTTCCCGAACGGCACCCGTCGGATCATGACGAGGAGGGCTGCAAGCATATCTGGGCGTTTGATACGGTCGCCTTTGAAGGACAGTCCGGACAGGTGAGTGGTCTGCGGCTGCAAAGGTTACGCTGGGTAAGACGCACCAACGGTTGCTGGGACAGGTACTACCTGCCGGGCCAGGTGCGCCGTCTTCCTGCGCAGCTGGTATTGCTGGCGCTGGGCTATGCGCACCCTGATTTTTCCGGACTGGTGCAGCAACCGGTCATCTCTCTTGATGAACGTGGCATGATTGCAGTGCAGGAAAGGGACTATATGACCGGCAAGAAGGGAGTCTTTTGTTGCGGGGACGCCCGTCGCGGCCAGTCACTGGTGGTATGGGCGATACGTGAAGGGCGGCAGTGCGCGCGGGCGATCGACTGCTGGCTGTCCGGCGATAGTTTACTGCCGGAGGTGTAGGGTGGGTAGTATCACAGCGTGCCCGTCAGGGGCTGGCAAATAATGCTCCATAAAATTACTTCTCGCTTTTGGCTGTTGTCTTCCGCGGTGATTTCTTGGTTTCCAGCGTAAACCAGTCGCTGCTGGTAATCTCATGAAAATAGTCGGCCTCATCCGTCAGCAACCGTGAGGTGGTTGCCTTGACGGCAGCAATCTCGACGCGCACACCTTCAGCCTTCAGGTGCCGAACCAGCTCGACAAAATCCGAGTCGCCGGACATGATAATGATCGCGTCGACCTTGTTGGACAACTGTGTTGCCTTGATGGAGAGCGGGATGTCGGCACTTTTATGGCAAGGGCGTACCGAACCGTGGTAATTGGTGTGCAGACGTTCCTGCAGCTTGGTTGAAATCTGTTTGCCTTCACGGAAGTACACCAGGCGGTTCAGGCCGCGGTTTCCCAGCAGGCGAGGTACCAGGGTATCGAAATTCAGCATGGTGTTCTGCTTGTTGGTCTCTGAATGGATGCTGCGTTCAATATTGTTGCCGTCGATCAGGATGGCAACAGACTGGCTGATGAGGACGTCGTTGGTGTCTGGCTGTGTCATAAAAAGATTTGTCCTTGAATTAACATCGGAAATTAAGGCAGGGCTGGCGATTGCGGCATAGTACTATGCGCATCATCAATTAAATACATTTTGGGTAAACATCAGGAGTAGAAAATGAGTATAGCCTTGTTCTTGCACATACTGGCAGCAGTTATCTGGGTCGGCGGAATGTTCTTTGCACATGTGGTACTGCGCCCGATAGCGGCCGGTCAGCTGGAACCGCCCGTGCGGTTAACACTGTGGGTGGGTGTTTTTAAAAGGTTCTTTCCCCTGGTGTTTGCGGCGATTGCTACCCTGCTGGTGACCGGCTACTGGATGATATTGTCATTCTACGGTGGCTTTGATGCCGTGGGACTGCATGTACACATAATGATATGGACCGGTTATGTGATGATGCTGATCTTCTTCCACGTTTTTTTTGCCCCCTTCAAGCGGCTGAAACGTGCGGTCGCGGCCGAAGACTGGGCAAGCGGCGGTAAAAGCCTGGCCCAGATACGCAGTCTGGTGGGTGTTAACCTGTTAATTGGTCTGGCCATTATCGCCATCGCTTCGGGTGGCCGTTACCTGCTGGCCTGATATTGCCTGTGTTACCTTGCCAGGTTCGCCGGGTGCGACTACAGTTTAATCAAAGATGATAACCGTCTAATGACAGAGAGGAGCAGAGATGACAGATTCCAAGGGCAGTAACGGCGCCACAAATCCGAATTTTCCATATGCCCCGTCTGGTTGGACGAGGGAATCAGCAGAGAGCAGTGCCGCAGCTGCAGGCCTGACTCCGCTGGCTGACCACTGGGCGATGGTGAGTGCCTTGCAGGAGTTTTTCTTCCGCCATGATGCACCCAGTATCAATTCACGTGAGCTGCATGATGCGCTGGAAGAGAAATTTCATTCCAGGGGCGGCATGAAATATCTTTACAGCCTGTTCCCGGGTGGTCCGATTACACAGGGGTGCATGCTGGCCGGGATTGAGCCACCTGCCGGTTGTTCCGATACGGGATTTGGCAGCGTTCAATAAGGCATCAAAAAGATGCAGACGATCGTTATGGGCAGTTGAAATCACTGTTTCATGATAAATGCGATTTTGTAATAGGGAGGCAGGTGCGGCACTGCATCCGGTATATACGTTGTCGGGCCCGATTTGAACGCGCGCAAGTTGAATGTCTGCTCCGGTAACGTGTAGGAACGGCCGCGTGTGCCCGCACCACGAAAACCCGAATAGCCATAGACCGGACGCAGCCGCAGGGAAGGCGGGTCTATCTGGTGGGTGTGGTTTCCGGCCCGGTGCTTGTGGGCGCGCGAGCCGCCGGTACTACCCAGGTATTCGGCAGCGCCTACACCGAGTACAAAACGGTTACGCAGGTCAGGTGTGCCCTCCTGGCCGTCGCAAAGCGCCCATCCGGAGGGAATTGCATCGAGCGGACCGCTCCACATCACTATAACCCCGTTTGGCAGGCCGGATGCCGGTGCTGGCGCACCGTCTGTTACCGGGGACTGGCCTGCCGCCGGCATGGCCAGGCATGATAGTGCGACCAGAGTAATACTGCAGATTGTGAATAGCGATTTCATAGTGTCCCACCTGTTGTCCGCTGGAAAGCCAGCTACATTTAATTCTATAACTATAGGGAGTTGATGTACGTATTCCTACTTACTTATCAGCGTTTGGTGATATATATCTGTTGGGTGTAGGCTTGCACGCTGCCAGTCAAATAGCCAACGAGACTGACAGGGTTCACTTGGCGTAATGAATGAAGTAATAATACTCACAGAGAGGAGCTCTAAAATGGAACAGGCAGTACAACATGTAGCGAATGAAGCAAAGAATGCTGTTGAAGTTGTTGTGCATGTAAGCGAAGACCTTGGGGAAGAACAACGGAATCTCGTGGTATCCGCACTGGAAAAGGCGGATGGAATCATCGGGGCAGAATTCTGCCTGTTGCGTAACCATCTTGTGCTGGCGAAATATAACAAGGATATTTATTCGTCACAGGATGTATTGAAAAGCTTCAACGCGCTGAATCTGAAAGCCAAACTGATTGGCCCGATTTAGTCACTCATGTAGGGGGGCTGTAGACGACGGCTGACCTGTAACAGCCTGGCCACTATCGGGTGTGGTGCAG
>JASJGW010000214.1:0-5087 GCA_033791305.1 Gammaproteobacteria bacterium
ATTGAATTTGTTTGCCCCTGTATCTGTTGTTAAAAACTCACGTAGGGCATTGGCCCGGCCTCTTGTTGTATCTTTCTCATTCTTGGTGGCATGATAACTAGGGCACATGCCTCCTTTCATATGGTGCGTCTTTCGACAATCGCCGCTACCATTACATTTTTCGGCAGCTTTTAAAATACCCTCACTATCGGAGAAGTCCATTAATGTTTTAACCTCAGGTTCTTCCCTATCTATTTCATATCGCAGGGATTTATAAAACTCAAGATCGGTGCACCACTGCAACATCAGGTTGGAAAAAATAAAATCAACGCTGTCATCTGCAAACGGCAGGGTTTCAGCATCTGCACACACGCACTGCGGTTTGCGGAACCAGCCACCGCGTGCCTGCGCACGTTGCAACATACGCCCGGCTATATCCAGTGCAATCACATCGGCCTTGCGGTAACGCTTTAACAAGGCAGCTGAAAACAAACCGGTGCCCGCCCCCAGATCGAGAATGCGGCGCGGCTGCAGCCGAATATAGTCGAGCCGTTCAAGCAGGCGATCGCCGATCTCGTTCTGCAACGCGGCAACTGCATCATAGGTGTCCGCCGCCTTGTCAAAGGCACGCCGCACCAGCTGCTTGTCGATACGGTATTGACTGTTTTCTTCTGACATAAGAAAGCTCTGATTAATTCAATGGCCCCGGGCTGGGTGCGCTGTGCGCACCCAGCATCAATAACTTGCCTGATATTTGCGGTGCGCATGGCAACGCTACTCAAAATTACCTGCGGAAGGAGGCCGCATTTAGCAATCCAATTTATGCGCCTCACACAGAAAACTTTTGACCAGTCCGGCAACCACCCCCGGTGCAGCCAGAAACGGCGCATGCCCCGCGCCCGCAATCACACTCAACTGTGCATTGGGGAACAACTCACTGGAGGCATGCCCGGCATTAACCGGTACCAGCGTGTCACGCTCACCCATAATCAACAGTGCCGGGCAAGCGATCCCCCCCAGACTGTCACGCAAGTCTGCAGTCTGCAGGATTTGCAGGCCGGCACGCAGCCCCGCGACATCCGGTTTCCCATGTGCCTGCAATAACGTACGCAGGGTCTTCAGCACCTCGCCATAGCGGTCACTGCCGCGCACCTGCAACGCCAGGAAACGGTTCAGGGTGCGTCCATAATCCTGCTCCAGTTCTGCTGCGAACGTATCCAGCAGCACGGGCAACATGGCGCTCTGCCAATCCGGCTTGCGGACAAAACACGGGGTGCTGGCAATCGTTAACAGTGCCGTGACCGCGTCCGGCGCTATAACTGCTGCCCGTGTTGCCACCAGCCCACCCAGGGACCAGCCCAGCCAGGCGGCAGGTGCCGGGGCCACTGACAATACCGCGTCAGTCATTGCATCCAGTGTTCCCTCACCTTGCCAGTCACTGCGTCCATGCCCCGGCAGATCAACACACGTGACACGGAAATGTGCTTCAAGCAACGGCACGAACCGGCCCCAGATGCCTCCGTGCAGACCCCAGCCATGCACCAGCACCAGGTCGGGACCGGCTCCTGAGGTATGCATATATAACGACACAGGCTACCCGCTGCCAGTAGCCTGTCCGGCAACAGCAATGTCTTCCAGTGCCTGCAGTAAACGGTCAACCTGTTGTTCACTGTGCGTCGCAGAAAATGTAATCCGCAACCGCGACGCACCCTCCGGCACCGTCGGCGGGCGAATGGCGGGAATCAGGATGCCCTGTTCACGCAACGCCTGGCTCAGTCGCAATGCCTCATTGGCTGAACCTGCGAGCAACGGTTGTATTGGCGTCTCCGAGTCACACAACGCCAGCCTCAGCTGCCGGGCACCGCTTCGAAACCGGTAAATCAATCGCCGCAAGTGCTCACGACGCCAGTCTTCTTCCCGGACCAGCCGCAGTGCTGTACGGGTTGCACTTGCCAGGGCAGGTGGTGGCGCCGTGGTATAGATATAGGTACGCGCTTCCTGTATCAGGGTTTCTATCAGCTCATCACTACCGGCAACAAAGGCACCAAAGGTGCCAAATGCCTTGCCCAGTGTCCCGACCAGGATCGGCACCTGTGTCATGTCAAGCCCGGCCTGCGCGACACTGCCACGTCCACCCGGCCCCACTACGCCCAGACCATGGGCATCATCCACCATGAACCAGGCGCCGTGACGTGCTGCAACCCTGGCCAGTTGCGCCAGGGGCGCCATATCACCATCCATGCTGAACACGCCATCGGTTGCCACCAGAAATTCACCGGCCGGTGCAGTTGCCAGCCGCGCGTCCAGATCGGCTGTATCGCCATGGTGGTAACGTAGCAGGCGCGCACCACTCAGCCGGGCACCATCCAGCAGTGACGCATGGTTGATATGATCTGCAAACACGCGGTCTCCACGACCCAGCAATGCCGACATCACCCCAAGGTTTGCCATGTACCCGGTGGAAAACAGCAGCGCACGTGGTCGTTGCAGGAATGCGGCAAGTTCCTCTTCAAGGGCATGATGCGCACGACTATGGCCGGTAATCAGGTGCGCAGCGCCACTGCCACTGCCGAACTCATCCAGGCCCTGGTGGAAAGCGGCCACGACAGCCGGATGATTGGCAAGCCCCAGGTAATCGTTACTGCAGAAAGACAGATAGTCCCTGCCATCGATGCGAACCGTCACACCCTGCGGCGTATCGACGACCAGGCGGGTACGATACAGGTTATTTTCCCTGCGCTCCTGCAGTTGTCTGGCAAGGTTTTTCATATCAGAAAGTTAAACACCTGCAGGAGCGGAGCGCATCTGCGGATATTTTCAGGTGCTTGTCGCGGATGCACTCCGCTCCCACAAGTATCCCGGTTTCATTGAATTACGCCGGATGCAGCCCCAGCTTTGCAAACAGAGCATCATCCTTTGCGGTATCCGGATTTCCTGTAGTCAATAATTTCTCGCCATAGAAAATAGAATTTGCACCGGCGAAAAAACACAGCGCCTGCATCTCGTCCGACATTTCAGAACGGCCGGCAGACAGGCGCACATAAGAAGCTGGCATCAGGGTACGGGCCGTTGCAATGGTGCGAACAAATTCAAGCGGTTCAATCTCAGGCTGCTCATCGAGCGGCATGCCTTCCACCTTTACCAGCTGATTGATCGGCACACTGCCCGGATGTTCCGGCAGGTTGGCCAGCTCACACAGCATCGACACCCGGTCTGCCCGGCTTTCACCCATGCCGACAATGCCACCGCAACAGACATTGATACCGGCATCACGAACATGTGTCAGCGTATCCAGCCGGTCGTCGTAGGTGCGCGTGGTAATGATGTCACCGTAGAATTCCGGCGAGGTATCCAGATTGTGGTTGTAGTAGTCCAGGCCGGCCTGTTTCAGTTCCGCTGCCTGTGATGCGTCCAGCATGCCGAGCGTCGCACAGGTCTCCAGTCCCTCCGCACGTACCCGGCCCACCATCTCCAGTACCCGCTCAAAGTTCTTGCCCTTTGGATTGCGCCACGCTGCGCCCATGCAGAAGCGTGACGCACCCGCCTGTTTCGCACATTTGGCAACCATCACCACGGCATCGATATCCATCAGCCGCTCGGGTTCCAGGCCGGAGTCATAATGCACACTTTGGGAACAATACTTGCAATCTTCCGGGCAACCACCGGTCTTGATGCTCAGCAGGGTACTGACCTGTACCGCATTCGGGTCAAAGTGCCGCCGGTGGATCATCTGGGCCTGAAACAGTAACGCGTTGAAAGGCAACTCAAAAATCGTCCTGACCTCGTCGAGCGACCAGTCATGCCGCACTTCAGTTTCAGACTTTTCCGGCAGACAGGCTGGTTGATTATTCATAGGCTTGTTTCACACGGATTTCCGAAATCGGGACTATGGGGCCGATCATTTTACCTGTCAACCTAAACAAAAGCATATGGTTTACAAGCTGACACAATGGCTGCGAGCCGTCTTCCCGTCCCATTGCCGGCTTTGCGGCGCTGCGACCAGGGCTGTGCTTAACTTGTGCAGGTCCTGCCGGGAAGACGCACCCTGGCTGGAAAATGTCTGCCAGCAGTGCAGTTTTCCCCTGCCTGCCTGCCGGGATGATGCCCTGTGCGGGCGTTGCCAGAAGCTGGCACCGGCATTTGATGCAACAACGGCGTTGTTTCACTACCGTCCACCGGTTGACTACCTGATAAAACGACTGAAGTTCTCGAACGAACTGGCCATCAGTCCGTTGCTGTCCGGCTTGCTGGCAAACCGGCTGGTGGCTCGGGATGCACCCCTGCCCGCGTTACTCATCCCGGTTCCGCTACACCCTGCACGCCTGCGTGAGCGCGGTTTCAACCAGGCCACAGAACTGGCGCGCGGTGTCGGACGTAAACTGAATATCCGCAGCAGTCACCGGCTGTGTACGCGTAACAGAAATACAGCACCGCAATCCCTGCTGACGCACAATGCACGCCGCTTGAATTTACGCAACGCCTTCACTGTCACCGCTGACACGGTTCCGGGGCATATCGCCATCATTGATGATGTAATGACGACAGGCCAAACAGCCAGCGAGCTGGCACAGGTACTTAAACGTGCCGGCGCCAAGCGGGTCGAAGTATGGGTAATTGCGCGGGCGGGTGGTTGACAGCTGCAACAAGCAAGCGGGCGTCAGCCTGTCAGGCCAGCATATAGTCGAACAGGATCCCCAGAAAGATCACCGCACCAAACCAGTTATTATTAAGAAAGGCCTGAAAGCAGGCTTCTCGCTCACGGAATCGAATCAGGTATTGCTGCCAGGCCAGCAGTCCGGCGGCAAGCAGTACACTCAGGTAATAGATCATGCCAAGTTCTGCCTGGTAGCCAATCATTAACAGACAGACCAGCAACATGACCTGGATGATCCCGATGATCTGTCGGTCAAACTCGCCAAACAGGATTGCTGTCGATTTCAGTCCCAGTACCCGGTCATCCTCACGGTCGACCATTGCATACATGGTGTCGTAGGCGGTCGCCCACAACACAGTGGCCACAAACATCAGCCAGGCTATTTGCGGCACACTGCCGGTTTGTGCGGCAAAGACCATTGGTACCGACCAGCCAAATGCAATACCCAGGAACA
>JASJGW010000215.1:0-4523 GCA_033791305.1 Gammaproteobacteria bacterium
CACATTCGCGTATCGGTTTTCTGCGCCAGTTGGGGAATCTGTTTGGCACGCTGTTTCTATATCACGGACCCCAGGGGATACTGGCCCGTACCTGGGCAACCGGCAGCATGGTACTGTGGGTAGTGATCCTGCTCGGGATCTATCTGGTTGCCTATTACTACTGAGCAAACCGTCATGTTTCCTGTTACCCGTTTCGGCGGGGACATATGGCGCACCATGGATTCCTCCAGCACCCCTGATACCCCTAACAATTGCCTGCACATCAGAAGGGGCTTTCACATGTTGGGCTTGCGCAAACAACAGCCATTCTGGATCAGCGGTATCTTTGCTGGCCTCGCGGGTATCATGTACTACATCGTGCTCGAGAAACCTGGCCGGCTAACCACCGGCCTGGTGGCGCAGTAACCGAGTGCTCCTGACATGATCGCTCGCCGCACATTCATGCTGGCATCACTCGCCACCGCATTGCTGCCGCGGGCAGTGACAGCCGGCATGCATGCGGATCAATCGCTGTTATGGACAGATTACCTCGGTGCAATGAAGCAACTGGCATCCGCCTATGCCGACAGGGCTATCACGCAACATGCTATGGCAATACGCGGCATGCAACTGTTGCAGCAACTGGATACGTCTGACAAGGCCTTCCAGTCCGCGGTTAACACGGCCTATGAGTCAGGCAACCGCTTCTGGCTGTGGCAACGTCTCACGAAGGAGAGTGGTGTCAAGGGAGGCATTCTCAATATCGAACAGGACCAGGATGTACCCTTGCATGATCATCCGGGCGCCACTGGCATGGTGCGGGTGCTGACGGGTGAAGTCGAAGTCTGGCAATTCGACCGGTCCGTAACTGCGGCAGCCATCAGAACCGCAGGACAGACCGTGCATTGATCAGCAGTACCACAAAGATGAAAAAACTGTTGACGGTTTGCCCGAGCCCCCAGGACACCACGGCCGCAGCGAACAGGACATACACAAACGGACTTTTAAACTGGCAGGAAAAAATGCGCAGCAGACCTGGTGGCTTGTGCTCGGGCATTGCATTGGGACCGTACTCAAGCAGACGTGCTGCTGCCTGGCTGGACGTTATCCCCTGCTGTTTTCCGTGTTCACGCACCATATTGTTATGTCCCGCCAGCCGGTTATTCCTGAGTCCAAAGGACTCCTGGTGATAGTAATTGTCGGAAAAATCCGTATGAATTGATATGGATCAATTCATATCACATCAAAGCAGTAGAAAATCAATCGCTAATCCGAACTGAACCCTCTATACAGACGTAATGGCTCAACACATTGTTTTCAATGCCGATCTGATCCGTCGCTACGACCAGACAGGGCCGCGCTATACCTCCTATCCGACGGCGGCGCAGTTTCACGAAGGGATCTCGGAAGACGATTACCGCAAGTGGGCACGGCATAGCAACGAGGACCCGATCCCGCGGCCATTATCGCTGTACTTCCACATTCCGTTCTGCGACACGGTGTGCTTTTACTGTGCCTGCACCAAGGTGGTCACCAAACACCATGACCGCTCCATTGGCTACCTCGACCGCCTGTACCGCGAGATCGCCCTGCAAGGGGCACTGTTCGATCGCGACCGCAGTGTCGAGCAACTGCACTGGGGGGGTGGCACGCCGACATTCCTGGATACCGACCAGATTCAGAAATTCATGGATGTCACGCGCCACAATTTCTCGTTACTCACGGATGACAGCGGCGAATATTCAATTGAGATAGATCCGCGCTCCGTGGATTTCAAAAAGTTGCAGGTCTTGCGCAACGTCGGCTTCAATCGAGTCAGTCTGGGCGTACAGGACACCAACCCCGAAGTACAGCAAGCCGTAAACCGCATTCAGAGTGGTGCGCTGACGCTGGAGGTTGCTACATCGGTCCGTGAACTGGGTTTCAGGTCAGTCAATATGGATCTGATGTACGGGTTGCCGTTCCAGTCCATTGCAAGTTTTGAAGCAACCCTGCAGTCGGTTATCGACATGGACCCGGACCGCCTCGCCGTCTACAACTACGCGCACCTGCCAACACGTTTCAAGCCACAACGCCGCATCAATGAATCTGACCTGCCATCGGCTGACGATAAACTCGATATTCTGCAGCTCACCATTAATCAGCTGACAGCCGCAGGGTATGTCTACATAGGCATGGACCACTTTGCCAAACCGGATGATGAGCTAAGCCTGGCGCAGGAACAAGGCACCCTGCATCGTAATTTCCAGGGCTACTCGACACATGCTGATTGCGACCTCGTCAGCATGGGCATGTCGGCTATCGGACAAATCTGTGACAATTACACCCAGAATGTCCGCGATATGGACAGGTATTATGAACTGGTCGATGCCGGCAAGCTGCCACTGGATCGGGGCATCGAACTGGAGCCCGATGATTTGTTACGCCGCGAAGTAATCACCTGCCTGATATGTAATTTCAGGCTGGATATCAAGGCGCTGGAAAGAAAATGGCGCTTCAATTTCGAAACGCACTTCAAGGCGGAACTGGAGGACTTGCAGCAAATGGAGTCCGATGGGCTGCTGAATATCGACCGGGACAATTTATACGTGTTACCTGCAGGCAGGTTGCTGGTGCGCAATATCTGCATGGTATTTGATGCTTTTCTGCGCAAAGGCAGTGATCATTCACGCTTTTCCAGGGTCATTTAACAACAGCACCCTGCAGGAGCCGGCTTGTATGGTGTAACGACTAACGTATATGTATCAAAGCCCAAACTAGATACTACGCCCTGAACAGCCTTCCACCATGGCGCGCAACCTTGGCATATCCACCAGCTCGACCTGCCGGCGATTGACCTTCAATAACTTGTCCTTCTGGAATGACGCAAACAGGCGGCTCACTGTCTCAATTGCCAGCCCGAGGTAATTGCCGATGTCCTGACGCGACATCGGCAGATTGAATTCTGTGGTCGACAGCCCCCGGGACTTGTAGCGGCTCGACATACTGAGCAAGAACGCTGCCAGCCGTTCCTCCGCATTGCGCTTGCCCAGTAATAACAGCATGTCCTGATCGGCGGTAATCTCCTTGCTGACCACCCGCATCATCTGGCGATTGAGACCGGACAGGGAATGGCACAGGTCTTCCAACAGGTCATAGGGCAATTCGCAGATACTCGTAGTTTCCAGTACCACTGAACTGCTCGCGTAGGAGCCATCGCTCATGCCATCAAGGCCCACCAGCTCGCCTGGCAAGGTGAAACCAAGCACCTGTTCATCACCGTTTTCCGTTGTACAGTAGGATTTAAGGGCACCGGAACGGACGGCGAACAGCGATCGGCTCTTGTCACCGGCACGAAAGACGTGTTGTCCCGGCTGGAAGGGATGCTGACGCTTGACGATCTGGTCCAGTCGTTCTATTTCCTGCCCGTTCATACCGTGCGGCAGACACAGCTCGGACAGGCTGCAGCTACCGCAGGAAACCTTGATATCACCGAGTTTCAACGTTCTGTTTCTGGCAGGCATAATGGATGATTGAAATTGCTAGGCATTTTGTAATAATTATTTTGCAACATTACAACAAGTTATAAATAATACACCCAGTTGGGGCCCGACACAGTATCATTCCTACCCCGTGAACAACAAGTAACCAGGAAATACTGTTGTATTTATATACAAAACAACGGCTTAATAAGCTAATCGCGGACGGCAGATCAAACCTGCTGCAAGGCGGCCTGACAGGACTGGAAAAAGAAAGTTTGCGGGTCGGTCCTTACGGCAGCATTGCCCAGACACCCCATCCTATCGCACTGGGTTCGGCCCTGACACATCCCTGGATCACCACTGACTACTCAGAGGCCCTGCTGGAATTCATCACACCGCCACTGGGAAAACCGGCAGAGGCCGTCAGGTATCTGCGTGACCTGCAACACTTTGTATATCTGAATATTGACCATGAACTGCTGTGGTCCTCTAGCATGCCCTGTGTCGTGCCTGGCGAAGAGAGTATTCCGATCGCCCAGTACGGCATGTCGAACAGTGGTCTGATGAAGACCGTTTACCGGCGCGGTCTGGGCTATCGTTACGGACGAGTCATGCAGGTAATAGCCGGTGCGCATTACAATTATTCATTTCCGCAAGCCCTCTGGCCAGCCTACCAGCAACTGGAGGGAGACACACAACCCTTGCAGGACTTTATCTCGGCCAAATACTTTCACCTGATCCGTAACCTGCAACGCGTCGGCTGGCTGATACCCTACCTGTTCGGATCATCACCTGCCGTATGCAAGTCTTTCCTCGTTGGCAAACCAACAAAACTTGAAGAATACAATGAAGACTCCTATTACGGTCCGCATGCCACCTCGTTGCGTATGTGTGATATCGGCTACCAGAACACACACGAGGAAGACGCCGGCTTCAAGGCAAACTATGACAGTCTGGACGCGTATATTGACAGCCTGACGGCCGCCATCAGCACGAACTGCCCCCGTTATGAAGAGATCGGGGTGAAGGTTGATGGCGAATACCGGCAGCTGAACAGCAATATTCTGCAGATTGAAAACGAGT
>JASJGW010000216.1:0-7672 GCA_033791305.1 Gammaproteobacteria bacterium
CAAAGACGCTTAAGCAGGTACTACCCCCTATCCCCCTGTCCCTTCCCTGAAGCTAGCTGTTTGTCTCCGGGTTCAGCTCCACATAAAACGGTGACAAGACGGTTTCTTCATGCAGCTGTTCCGGCATGGTCTCCCGGATACGTGCTTCAACCAGCACAGCATCGATAACAGACTGATCGATTATTTCCGGGTAGAGCCGATATTGCCCGGCGGTCTTGAGTGCCTGTACCTGTGCATTTTTTTCATACTGGCGGCGCATCCCTGTGGTCAGTGTCGGCAACAGTAATAACCAGGGTGCCTGCCAGTCGGCAAAATCTGCCAGCAAGCGGCAGTGCTTCTCATCATGTCTGTTTATATCCAGCAGATTTACCGGGAAATCCTCTGCCGGCAGGTCTCTGTTCAAAAGCGAACCATCCACATTGATACCATCCAGCCCGTTACCGGATGCATCCGCAGCGCGTTCAAATAACTGTGCCGCAGCACGGGAACCGGCACGGCTATTAACGTACATTCCAAGGTAATCCGCCACCGCACCTGGCGTCGAGGTAATATCCAGCTCATCGACAACCGGTGAAGTAAAGGTTCTGCGGCATTCCAGTCCGGGCTTCCAGACAACAGGCTGCTGCATGTCAATCTCGTCGCGGCTCAGCGCGCTATCGAGCAGTGCCAGGGGCCGGTTATCAGCGTCAAGCAGCCACAATTCAAAACGGTCTGTAAAATCAAACGGGACGTCTTTGTGGACTGTAAGCAGGTATTCATAAAGAATCGCGCCCAGGTTTTCCATCGCACGAAATTCACCGGACGGGAAGATTGGACCGCGTTTAAGGCCGGCAGCCGCCGACCATTTTCCATAGCGGATATCACTAATCTGGGTCCGTGCCCGCGCAGAGGGCTCGCGGATTAATGACTCATTGCTGACATAAATGTCCCAGTACACGCCATCCGCAGTCACCGCCTCGGCAGACTGGTAGCGAATGCAGTTAATAATACCGCGATAGGGATTCAGCAGGCGCTGTGAGTAACAGTAAAAGGACATTAGTCAATGCAGCCGGGTTTCACTTTACTGCCTACCAGCGCGTCATGGTAACGGCCATGCAGCTTAATCAGCGCCCTGGCAGACTCACCATAGCGATGAATCCATTGAGCAAGCACAGCATCGCTGATCTGCGAGCTTGATGCCAACTGCCGATTCAGTCGCTGCAGCCCTTCCTCCGACAAACGGTCAGTGCGCGACACACCAGGTGTGGGGTTTTTGCCGATCATAAACCTTCAGTGCAGACTATTTTTCCGCATTCAGCAAGCACATCCAACCGGGTCGGTCTGGCCAACAGTGGCCGGCGAACACTGTCCATTGACCTCACTGGTTTCCTCATCAGTCCCCTCTCAGTAGACCTGCACATGCGAGAAACCCGCCGCGGCCAGCAATTCTTGTACCTCCGGCAAGGTCCACATACGCCAGTGACAGGTAAACACCTTCCTCAGTTTCGAACCATCAGGAAAGGCGGAATGTGCATATCAGGAAGAATAAAAGCCCTTTGCCCTAAAGTCCACGGCTATTAAACAGCCATTCACAGGGTCCATTACCCGTTTCAGGGGCGGCGCCGATGCCTGATTTTCAGCGACAGTAATTCCACGCGCCTCCAGAACCATTCAAGCGCACGTGGACACCAGCCCCGCTGCTCCCATTCCCCGGCGGTCACTTCGAGACTGCAGGTGAAATCTTCCGTGAACATGTCAGCTATGGTTGCGGCCATGTTCTCATCATCGATCTCCTGGTTTGCTTCAAGGTTCCATTGCAGGTTCCAGCGATCATAATTGCAGGAGCCTATGGTTACCCAGTTATCGCATAGCACCGTCTTTGCGTGAAAAAAACGCGGTGCGTATTCGTAAATTCGGATTCTGTTTTTCAACAGTCTGCCGTAGTAGCGACGACTGGCATAACGCACCCCCGGATGATCGGTAACGGGTCCAGGCAGGAGCAGGCGCACATCAAGCCCTGATCGGGCAGCATGTTTCAGTCTTTTTCGAATACTCCAGGAAGGTATAAAATAAGCTGTAGCGAACCAGATTCTATATTTGGCTGCCTTTATATGTCTGAGTAATGACCGTTGTACACCCGCTCTGCGACGGGCCTCGTTAACGGTAACCCGGCCTTGCTGGCCATTCGCAAAGGTAACCGGCGTAACAGACGGTAATGTCAGCGGCTGTTTGGTATATTTGTTCCAGCTTTCTGTGAAAAGTTGTTGCCAGTCACCAAGTATCGGTCCCTGGATTTCAACCATAGTTTCGCGCCACCGCACCCCGGGTGCCAGGGGTGAATCAACCTCGTCGGTTAACCCGGTGCCCCCTGTAAAGGCAATCCTGCCATCGACCAGTAACAATTTACGATGATTGCGATACAGGCCGCGATTAATGCGTTGCCAGACTATCCTGTACAGATTGTGCAAGGTGCTGGTTGAGTGCAGCGGGTTGTAATAAACGGTTTTGATATTCCGGTGTACCAGTCGCTCGCGATCGCGCAATCCCAGTTTCAGGGCGCCATAATCGTCAAACAGCAGGAAAATACGTACATCTCGTTCGGCTGCCGCAAGCATGGCATTGATAAATCGATCAGCGACGGCGCCGGATGCGACAAGATACATCTCCAGCAACAGGTACTGCCGGGCAGAATTGATAGCAGCAAGCATGTGTGGAAAAAACTCTGTGCTATCGACGAGAGTTGCAAAGTGATTGCCTTGCCGCCACGGAAATTTATAGTTTTTGTATGAGGGCATGTTTTAAGTCGCTATAATCGGGGACTGAGGTGCCGCTGCTTGTTATCATATCACCATATCCCGCGCCCCTACGGGTGGCAGCGGATGCCCATGACATTGATTGCCATGATTGCACCATGAATGCCAGTCCATCCCCCCTGAGTTATGTTGTCAGTCACCCGGGGCATTTCCTGCTTGATGTATTAAGGGGTTTCAGGGACAACCAGGGGTTGCTGCTGGCCGGAGCGGTTGCCTATTACACGCTACTCTCAATCATCCCGGTGTTTACGCTGGTGTTGATCGTGCTTTCCCAGTTCCTTAATCAGCAATTACTGCTTGATACTGTGTCGACAATTCTGGCAATGGCAGCCCCGATCCGAACCGAGGTTCTTTCAATGCATCTGGAGGCATTGCTGTCACACTGGAAGGTGATTGGTACGATGGGATTACTGTTTCTGCTATTTTTCAGCACACTGGCATTCACGGTGCTGGAGAATTCCATGTCAATAATATTCTTTCATCGTAAACTCGCTCAACGCCGCCATTTCCTGGTCTCGGCGATGTTGCCGTACTTTTATATTCTGCTTCTGACCGCGGGTTTTCTTGTTGTAAGCCTGACGGCTGGCTGGCTCAACCAGCACAGTACGGATACCCCTTCGCTAATTGGTATCGATATCAGTATGACCAGCACAACGGCGACCGTGCTTTACCTGCTCGGTGTGCTCGGCGAGATATTACTACTGACGTCTATTTATCTGGTCATGCCGGTTGGGCGACTGGCCTGGTCGCATGCATTGATTGGCGGTATTGCAGCGACCCTGTTATGGGAGGTCACGCGCCATGGCCTGGTATGGTACTTCACAAAACTTTCCTTTGTGAGTGTCATTTATGGTTCTCTTGCCACGACGGTCATCATCCTGCTGAGTTTTGAATTTGCCGCCATCATCCTGTTGCTCGGTGCCCAGGTGATCGCCGAGTACGAACGTATCGATCACGGTGGTGTGACACCGCTGGAATAGGCGGTTTCCCGTGTCTGTACCTGTCGGTTGCGAAAAATGTGGCCAGAAAAGAGCATGTGACCGCCCTTCAGGGCAAAACCAGACAATAAAAAATCAACTATCGTACAACATCACATCGGCCACAATATTCGCCCACTTCGAAAACTGCGGCACGGTAAAAACATCCTGCCCGATAGCACGATACATATCCGACACCAGCATCACCCCCATCTCCCGCTGCGGGAAGGTGCCGGCAAATTCCAGGATATTGCCGAAGACCTCATGTGCATTGCTGGCTTCTTTGGCACGAATAGCGCGCCCTACCAGCGCCGCCGCCACCGCGTACTGCAGGTCGGTCTCCTTTGGCACCCTCACCTTCTCACCGCGCACAATAGCATCAATATCCGGTAACTTGTCGAGGTTCTCGACAAAGGCCGACAACTCGATACCAGCTGCCGGACCGACACATGCCTGCAGGCAACCTGTTAACAGCTCCGGTACATCACCGAACTTGTGCAGGGCGCGGTGTGCAAACTCCCAGGAACGTGGCGATGGAAAGGCCACCGGGTTATGGGCCGGATCAAACTCGAACAACAATTCCGGACGGAAGCGCAGGAAGGCGATCAGACGCTCATCGATACCATTGGCATAGGCCCAGGAGACCCAGTCATCGAGGTTAATGTCGACCTCGAAATGAGAAAAACGGTTCGCCAGCGGCGCCGGCATGGCATAGGTCACACCACGGTCACCCTGGCGATTGCCGGCGGCAAAGATCGCCCAGCCTTCAGGCACCTCATAGGCACCGAGTCGCCGGTCGAGGATCAGCTGGTAGGCCGCAGCCGACACACTTGGCGGTACAGAGGTAATCTCATCCAGAAACAGAATACCCTGGTTACCGTGCCGGTCCGCCGCCGGTAACATCGACGGGATCGCCCAGTCGACACGGTCGTCGATCCGAAACGGGATGCCACGCAAATCGCTCGGCTCCATCTGCGACAGGCGGATATCAATCACCGGCATGCCATGCCGTTCGGCCACCAGGGCAACCATCTGGGATTTACCCACGCCTGGCGGACCCCACAACATGACGGGGGTATGCTGACAATGAATGGCTGCCTGAAACTCGCGTTCGAGTACAGTTAAAAGTTGGGCGGGACGCATGATTCTCCGGTTTCTTTGCTATTGCCTTATCAAGGAGGTAAGCATATTACTGAGTCTTCCGGGAAAAATCACGGCATCAGGAAGCTGCAATGGATTCGATGGTGGTCAGCAAGCGGGCACCGATGTCATCGGGCTCCCTTATGATGCCGTCAACCAGCTGCAACAACGGACAAGCTGAAAAGTCGACCAGTTGGTAGCGATCCAGCATGGCCAGCGTATGCACGCCTTCTCCGCTGATGTTATCCAGCTGCCCTCGTACGAGCAGCCGTCCGAGCGCATGATGATGCGAATCCTCGCTGGTTGCGGTCGTAACAAGGTCACCCAACCCGGCCAGCCCCTGGGCCGAAGCTGACTCACCCCCCGTTTTCCCGACCAGCGTGCACATCTCCTCCATACAGGCCACGACGAGGTAACCACGTACGTTATCACCGAGCCCCAGTTCATCGGCTGCACCAAACAGCATCGCATAGACATTCTTCAACACCGAGGCCCAGGAAATGCCGGTCATGTCCGGTGAAGATTGCAGCGCGAGACCGGTACCATCAAACAGCTGTCTTGCGACATCAAACGCCGTCGACTGACTACCGGCAAACTGCGCAAAGGCCGGTCGCCCCGCCCTTATTTCCTCGGAGATCATGGGACCATACAAGACCCCGAAGTCATACCTGCCGGCATACACATCATGCAGCACCTGTGACGCCGGCCGCCCCTGCCCATCCAGACCCTTGGCGATACTCAGGGAAATACTGTCAGGTTGCAGTGCTGGCAACACCCGCTGTGCAACATCGGCCAGCGGCGTCACCGGTATGCAATACAGAACGACGGTTGCCGCGGAAACAGCGACAGCAAGGTCAACCGGTTCATGCCCCCTGATCGGACGCCGCGTCCATTCTTGCAGATCACAGCAATCGGCCAGCAGGTACTGCATTGCATGTCCCTTTTCGCCATAGTCGATAATTAATACCCGTGGTGCATCTTTCATGGCGCATACTGTCGTAACGGGGCCAGCCTGCCGGTTTGTCTGAAGGCCAGGTAATCGGCGATGATTTGCGCATGGTCAAACACCAGTAGCGGTGCACCAGCGGGGTCAAACACCTCCAGGTGTCGCGCATCATCTGCCGCCGCCGGCTGACCACTTGCCTCGGCAACATAGACAGCGCTGACGGTATGACCACGTGCATCGCGCGCGGGATCCGAGTAATTACCCAGCAGACTGATCAGTCTGACATCCAGCGACGTCTCTTCTTTTGCTTCCCTGATGGCCGCCGCCTCCAGTGTTTCACCGACATCCACAAAACCACCCGGCACGGCCCAGCCATGTGGCGGGCTCTTGCGCTCTATCAGTACAATCGGCCGGCCGGGACGGTCGCCCATCTCGATAATGATGTCGACCGTTAATAACGGTGTAACGGGTTTACGGTTCGGTTCTGCACTCATTTCAACTGCTGCGTCCTGAACTTGTGTATCTGCCGCCGCGCGCGTTTATCCGGTCGCCCTTGCCGCTGTCGGCCTGCGTCGCCCTGGAGTTCTCGCGTTTCTTTTAACGTCCGGCGAACCTGCCGACTCTCGTCCGATTCACTATACAGGGCCTGTGCAACGTCAGCCGGTCCGCGCTGCAGAGACAGACCGGCAACGGTAATCGCAAAGGTGTAAATACCCTTCTGAACAGTCAGGCGATCGCCAACAACAAGTTTACGCGCAGGCTTGATGCGTTCACCATCAAGATGCACCTTGCCACCATTGATCGCCGCCATCGCCAGGGCGCGGGTTTTATAGAAACGCGAAGCCCACAGCCACTTGTCAGCACGAACAGGAGGTATGTTACCGGATTCAGATATGCGCACAGGTTTACGTTACCAGCGCCTGTTGTGCGGCCGCACCCGCCATGGCAATCTTTTTGAACTCATACAGTGACAGGACGCCATCAATGCGTTGCTGCTCACTAAAGAAGATCGTGGGTGTCGCACTCACATCCAGTTCCCTGGCCGCTGCCCGGTACTGCTCAAGACGATCTTCATATCGCTTATCAGTCCAGGCCCGTGACAAAACCTCGCTCGAGACCCCTGCCTCCCTTGCCAGCTTCTCCAGCACGGTTTTATCGGCGATATTCTGACCTTCCGTGAAAAACGCCTCGAACAAGCGACGATGCAAACCATAAAACACATCGGCACCGTCTTCCCGGGCCGCTTCAGCCAGCAACAGGGAATTGTGTGAGTTGGTGGTAAATGTTTGCGGGCAGAAGGTAATGCCCTCTTCCTGCGCCAGCCTGGACAGATTATCCATCAGCTGTTGCCATTTCGAATCCGGATAGCCCAGGCAGGACGTATCCATACCCTCGGCCGGCGTATCCGGATGCAGCTCCAGGAAACACCAGTTTATCCTGAGATCGTAATCTTCACGGAGACGGTCGAGCCGAACGTCACCGACGTAACAGAACGGGCAGATATAGTCCGTGAAAACGGTCGCGAGCAATTCAGGTTTACCGGCAGCCATGATGGTCACTCCGAAGACCCGTCAAATAATCACAGATGTGATCCGCTCCTGCACGATCTTAATGCACTGGCAGGATGTGCAAAGGAACAAAGTGACGTACCTATCAAGTATTCCCATGGGTACGCTACGCTTTACCCGTCCTGCTTACAATATCGTGCAGGAGCGGATCGCATCCGCGAACCATACCTGCTATGCCTGTTTTGTCATCTCCAGCAACAGCTCATTCAAGCGGTTAACGAAAGCCACCGGATCATCGAGCTGACCACC
>JASJGW010000217.1:0-4711 GCA_033791305.1 Gammaproteobacteria bacterium
CCTGCTCACGCCCCTTACCTACATCCATGCAGGCAAGACGCAAAGATCGCAAAGCTATAACCTATCGTTATAAAAAGCATAAACAATTCTTACTTGTCGTCTTTGCGCCTTTGCGAGAGAAATTACAGCATTTATGGATGGATACTACTTAGGTAATGGTTACCCGGGCAAAACGGCGCTTGCCGATCTGGAAGACATGCGTATTACCGGCTACGATCGACAGCCCCTTGTCTGTAATACGTTCACCGTCAATTCGGACTGCACCCTGCTTGATCATCCGGAAGGCATCCGAGGTACTGCCGGTCAGGCTGGCATCTTTCAGCAAATTAGCAATCTTTATCTCACCACCAGCGCAGTCGATGGTCAGCTCTGGCATCTCGTCCGGCATAGCACCTTTCTGGAAGCGCGCGATGAAGGTGGCATGTGCATTCTCGGCTGCGGCCTGGTCATGAAAGCGGGCCACAATTTCCTGGCCGAGCTGGAACTTGACATCACGCGGATTCATTCCCTGTTGCACATCCTGCTTCAGCTGCTCAATCTCGCCCAGCGGCCGGAAGCTCAGCAACTCGAAATAACGCCACATCAGATTATCCGAGATGGACATCAGCTTGCCAAACATATCAGCCGCCGGCTCATTGATGCCAATATAATTACCCAGGGACTTCGACATCTTCTGCACACCATCCAGCCCCTCCAGGATAGGCATGGTCAGAATAACCTGTGGCTTTTGCCCGTAGTGTTTTTGCAGCTCCCGGCCTACCAGCAAATTAAACTTCTGGTCTGTACCGCCCAGTTCGACATCGGCGTGCATGGCCACGGAATCATATCCCTGGATCAGCGGATACAGGAACTCGTGAATGGCAATCGGCTGATTGCCAGCATAGCGCTTGCTGAAATCATCCCGCTCCAGCATGCGTGCCACGGTATGCTTTGCGGCAACCTGAATCAGGTCCGCCGCATTCATCGCGCCCATCCACTGGGAATTGAACATCACCGTGGTCTTTTCCGGGTCCAGTATCTTGTAGAGCTGATGCTCATAGGTTGCGGCATTTGCCAGCACATCGTCTTGCGTTAACGGCTTGCGAGTGACATTTTTCCCGGTCGGATCACCGATCATGCCGGTAAAGTCGCCGATCAGGAACAATATCTCGTGACCCAACTGCTGGAATTGCCGTAACTTATTGATTAGTACTGTATGTCCCAGGTGTAAATCCGGTGCAGTGGGATCAAAACCGGCCTTGATGCGCAAGGATCTTCCACTCTTGAGCCGCTCTACCAGCTCGGCCTCTACCAGAATTTCATCAGCCCCGCGCTTTATCTGCGCCAGTTCATCGAACGTCGTCATCTATGACCAGCCCCGTTAACAAATCAGTATCAGAACAGGTTAACATACCGGAAGCATCTGATCTGATATGCTCTGCCTTTCGCCAGCCTGTTCAAGTTCCTGCCCCCGATTACCGCTATATGCAAGAAGAAACAGTTGACCAGCAGCCAGCCAGTCGTTAACTTATGTCAAACCTGTACAAGGACTTACTGTGAATTACCAGTCCATCATAAATCGTGACATCAAATCGCACCCTGTGGAAACAGGTGTCAGTCCGCGCTTGCTGCGCCCGACCTATTTGCTGCTCGTCTGCACAGCATTGGTTTTAACGGCCATGCTGTGGGGCATAGCCCCTGAACCAGCAGAAGCCACACGCCACGTTTCGTTGTCGCTGGATGTTCCCGCACCGGCCACAAGCCCTGCAGCAGTGGTCACTCCTGGTACTCCGGACAATAATCACATCAATGATCTGAACAAGCTTCCACCCCCTGCCGCCGGTGCCGATGAACCTGAAGGTGACTGGCACAAGGTCACCGTGAAATCCGGTGACAGCCTGGCAGGTATCTTTTCACGGCTGGGTATTCCGCCAAGGCAACTGCATGACTTGCTGGAGCAAGGCGGCGCCGCCAACAATCTGAAGAGGATCTATCCGGGGCAAACACTGCACCTGATGACCAACGACGAGAAGGGGCTGGTCAAACTGTCATATCAGGTCGACAAGTTAAGCATCCTGGAAATCAGTCGCAACGGTAAAGACTTTGATATCAGCACCACCCACCTCACACCCGAACGCCGGGAAACAAGCACCAGTGGCGTCATTGACAGCTCACTGTTCATGGCAGCACAAAAGGCTGGACTGTCTGACAGTCTGACCATGAAACTGGCCGGTATTTTTGCCTGGGATGTGGATTTTGCGCTCGACATACGCAAGGGTGACCAGTTCACTGTGTTGTACGAAGAACTGTATCTTGATGGGGAGAACATCGGAGGCGGCAACATCCTCGCTGCCGAGTTTGTCAATCATGGCAAGCATTACCAGGCAATCCGCTACACTGATGCAGGGGGTAAAACAGACTATTACTCACTGGACGGAAAGAGCATGCGCAAAACATTTTTGCGCACCCCTGTTGAGTTCAGCCGCATCAGCTCGCGGTTCAGCCTCGGCCGGAAGCACCCCATACTGAATCGTATACGTGCACATAAAGGCGTGGACTATGCTGCATCACGTGGCACCCCGATCAAGGCAACGGGAAATGGCAAGATTATTCATCGTGGCAAGAAAGGCGGTTATGGCAATACCATCGTCATACAGCATGGGTCCACGTACCGGACGCTGTATGCCCATATGTCCAAGTACCAGAAAGGCTTGAAGACAGGCAGCAAGGTCAAACAGGGACAAACCATCGGTTATATTGGTAGTTCAGGCCTGGCAACCGGACCACATCTGCACTATGAATTCCGGGTAAACGGGACACACCGTGATCCGCTCAAGGTAAAACTTCCCGGAGCTGACCCGCTTGACAAGAAATATATGGACGACTTCCATGCCAGGGCCGAGATACTGATGGCACAGATGAATCTGATACGCGACGTTCAACTCGCCAGCAACAACTAACTCGTCCGGCCGGCAATACACCGACATACCTCCTGGATTACACTGCACGTCTGAACCTGGCACATGGCAGACTTCTTTATCGGACTGATGTCCGGCACCAGCATGGACGGGATTGATGCCGCGCTGGTTGATTTCACCGCTACCTGCCCGGACATCATCTCAACACACAGCCATAAGTATCCTGCCGCACTGCATCGGCAACTGGAAGCCGCTCTCGAACTGGAAGCCCCGCTGAACACGGACCTGACAGCTATTGACGTGGCCGTCGGCGAATCATTTGCTGCTGCAACCAACGAACTGCTGTCAAAAGCAGGCATCGTGCCGGAAAACATCATTGCCATTGGCAGCCACGGGCAAACCATACGTCATGAACCCGATGCACCGGAGCCGTATTCCCTGCAAATAGGCAATCCGGATATTATTGCCATGCGTACCGGGATTGATGTTATCGCTGACTTCCGCCGTGCTGATATCGAGGCCGGTGGACAGGGTGCGCCACTGGTACCTGCCTTCCACCAGGCAGTTTTCGCAAGTGACACTGAAGACCGCGTCATATTAAACATCGGCGGTATTGCTAATATAACGATCCTGACGGCGAACACTACATCGCCTGTCAGCGGTTTTGATACCGGGCCCGGCAACACACTAATGGACAGCTGGACCCGCCAGCACTTGCAGGCTGCCATGGATAACAATGGTGAGTGGGCCGCAAGCGGACAGCTCGATCATGCACTGCTTGAAGACATGCTTACCGACCCGTACTTCCTGGCAGCACCACCAAAAAGTACCGGGCGCGAGTATTTCAACCCGGACTGGCTGTCACGATATACGACACAATCCGGCGCAAGCGCGAACAATATACAGGCAACCCTGTGTGAACTTACTGCGCAGACCATTGCGACGGCTATCCAGGCACATGCCGGCAGTGTTGACCGATTGATCGTCTGTGGCGGCGGTGCGCATAACAACCACCTGATGGACCGGCTGACAGCAAACATGCCGGGGCTGACAATAGAATCAACAGCGGCATACGGAGTTATGCCTGACTGGGTGGAAGCCGCTGCCTTTGCCTGGCTGGCAAGACAGCAGCTCGCAGGTATGCCAGGAAACATCCCGACAGTAACGGGAGCCACCCGTGCTGTTTCACTGGGGCAGCTGTTTAAATCCTGAACAAGCGTTCTTCAGGATACCTGGCGGTCTTCTACAGGCAGATATTCCCTTGGCTCGTACCCGGTATACACCTGGGTAGGTCTGAAAATCCGGTTTTCAGCGACCTGCTCGCGCCAGTGTGCCAGCCAGCCGGCGGTCCGCGCAATTGCAAAGAGTGAGGTGAATTGGTCCGGGGGAATGCCTATTTCGCGATACAGAATACCGGAATAAAAATCCACATTGGGGTAGATCCCTTTCGGCGCCAGCGAGTCCTCACAGGCCTCTTCAAGCGCCAGTGCTGTTTCAAATAATGGACTGATAGTGCCCTGACAGTCAGCCAGTTCGCGCATCAGTTTCTGCAACAGCGTGGCTCGCGGATCCTTTACCTTGTATTCGCGGTGCCCCATTCCCCAAATAGTCTCTTTGTCTGCAAGTTTATTTTCCAGCCAGACTTTCGCATTCTCCGGTTTCCCGATCTCCTCCAGCATGGTGATAACACGCTCGTTGGCACCACCATGCAGCGGTCCGGCCAGGGTACCAATCGCGGCCGCAATGACATAGGTGAACTGCAACATGAGCAAACAAGGAACCAAGCGAATAAGTAAACAACAGGCAGACAAATG
>JASJGW010000218.1:0-6434 GCA_033791305.1 Gammaproteobacteria bacterium
AGTTGACAATGACAAGGCCGGGACGTGATTCGTCTGACCGGGTGTTTTTTGTAATTTCAGGCGTCACTGCAGACGCCCGTTCCTTCGTGGAGTGGGGCGGATGAAGGGATCAGGGCTGGCATGTTCCGGTGACTTTAATTGTCTGTCGGCAACAGGGTGTCGATTTTGGCGCTGCAGATAAAATCGTTCTCGGAAAGGCCGCCTGTCGAATGGGTGCTAAAGCGTATGTGGCAGCGATTGTAACCAACTTCCAGGTCAGGATGATGGTCTTCGGCGTGAACAATCCAGGCCAGGGCGTTCACGAAGGCCATGGTCTGGTAATAGTTTCTGAATTTAAACGTGCGGCTGATTTCCTTGCCGTATGCGTCGATTGACCAGTTGTTGTGCAGGCCTTGCAGCAGTTCGTCAGCCTGCTCGCGGCTTAACGGGTCACCTTCCCGGGGTATGCAATGTTTGCTGGTCAGGTCGCGGGCGGTCATGGGGTTTTCTTGAATTTGTAGAAGGTCGTGTTGAGATATTCGGTGACGGCATCAACATCTTCCGGAAACCATGTCAGATTGAGATTGGTTTCACAACGTTGTACCTGGTGTTGCAGGGCATCATGCGTAGTAACGCGCCGCTCCTCGCGGGTGTAGATACTGTCATCGTGGCAACGCATGCAGTTGCCCTGTTGCAGGGTTTTGCCGTGGTTGATATCAATGGCTGGCAGGGAACTGCTTGCCATCACAAGGCCGGTTGAAATGAGTGTCAGTAATGACGTCTTCATATGTGGTCTCCGTGTCAGGTGGTGTTCATATTAGCGGATATGTGTGATATCCGTACAGGCGCCGGTGGATGTGAATCGTGGAAGGCTGAATACAGGGGGTCGGGCGTCAGCGTGCTCGCATTTTCACGGTACATCTTGACCAGGGCATGAATAAGGTCTTCGCCATTTGACTGTTGTATGGCGTAGGCGTCGGCTTCGAACTCGTGTTTGCGCGACAGCAGGGACATCAGCGGCTGCACAAAGAAGGTAAATACCGGCAGCACCATCATGAACAGCAGCAGAGCCATCCAGGACGATGCCTGACTGACGCCGAGCCCGTGATAGAACCAGTTCTGTCCCGCCAGCCAGCCGAGCAGGGCAAGGGCAATCAGGCTCAGGGCGAAGGTAGAGAGCAGGCGTTTCTGGATATGCCTGAGCTTGAAATGCCCCAGTTCGTGTGCCAGCACCGCCTCGATCTCTTCCGGTTTCAGTGACTCCAGCAGGGTGTCAAAGAAAACAATACGCTTGTTGCTGCCAACGCCGGTGAAATAGGCATTGCCATGGCCAGAGCGTTTGGAACCGTCCATTACGAAGATACCCTTGCTGCGAAAACCGCATTTATCCATAAGGGCCTGGATGCGTTGTTTGAGTGCCTCGTTATCCAGCGGCGAAAACTTGTTAAACAGGGGAGCGATAACGGCCGGATAGGCCCAGAACATGATCAGGCTGAATGCCATCCACACGGCCCATACATACAGCCACCACAGATCGCCGGAGGCTTCCATGATCCACAGTGCCAGTGCAATCAGTGGCCCGCCGATGCTGAGCAGCAGCGCACCTTGTTTGAGCATGTCACCGAAAAATACGCCGATGGTGGAACGGTTAAAGCCAAACCGCTCTTCTACAACAAAGGTGTGATACAGGCTAAAGGGCAGGTCCAGCAGTGACATAAGTACCATGGCGCTCAACATGACACCAACCCCGGTAGCAACCGGGCCGAAATTCTCTGCCCGCCAACTGTTGTCCAGCCATTCAAGCCCGCCACCGAGAGTCCATCCCAGCAGCAGCAGGCTGTCATAGGCCAGCGCTACCATGCCGATACGGGTGTTGGTGACAGTGTAGTCCGCGGCCTTGTGGTGGTCTGCAAGCGGTACCTTTCCGGCAAAAGAGTCGGGGACGGTGTCACGATGTTTCTTTACGTGGATGAGTTGTCGTGTTGCCAGCCAGAAACGCAACAGCAGTGACCCGGCAAGGGCAATCAGAAACAGCTGGGTGAATGTATTCATGTACTGTCAGTCCGTATTTTCCATCATGTAGAAGATTAGCCTCTGGTACAATGCGACTCAACCTTAATATTTGGAAGGAAGAGTGGTTTTATGACGCAAGATGCCAACAACCTGATCTGGATAGACCTGGAAATTACCGGGCTGGATACTGCCAACCACAGGAGTATCGAGATCGCGACCATCATGACCGATGCGCAGCTGAATATTCTGGCTGAAGGCCCGGTGCTGGCTATTCACCAGCCAAACGGGGTACTGGATGGGATGGATGCATGGAATACCAAGCAGCATGGCAAGTCCGGCCTAATCGAGCGGGTACGCAAAAGCACACTGACCGAGGCGGATGCGGAGCATCAAACAATAGAGTTTCTCGATGAATATGTCCCTGCCGGTGCCTCACCCATGTGTGGCAACAGTATTTGCCAGGACCGGCGGTTTATGGCGCGTTGCATGTCAACGCTGGAAGCATTTTTTCATTACCGCAATCTTGATGTCAGCACGATAAAGGAACTGGTCAAGCGCTGGGCGCCGAACTCACTGAATGGTTTTAAGAAAGGTGGTACGCACCTGGCGCTGGATGACACGCGTGACTCGATTCGTGAGCTGCGTTTTTACCGCGAGCATTTTTTCAAGTATTAAAATTCAGGCTGGTCTTTTGCCGGAGCGCTTTGTGGGCAGGAACCGCTACGCGACGCCGCTACAGGCGCGCAGGATGGGTAAAGGAGTAAAACGACGTACCTATCAAATGAGATTTCAGGCATCTGGTGGGCATGCCTGTCTTTACTCCTCCTGCATATCTATCCTCAATCTCAGGTTGTTCCTATTCCACCGGTAGCTCGGAATTGTTGCCCCAGTCCGACCATGAGCCCGGGTAGCCCTTGATGCGTTCATAGCCGAGGTGTTTGAGCACGAGATAGCTATGTGCAGAACGGTGGTGGGTCTGGCAATACGTGATGACCTCCTTGTCGGGCGTGATACCCCGGGGTGTCAGTAAGGCCTGTAATTCCTCGTCTGGTTTAAAGCGCATGTTGTGGCTGGTATCGATGGCTTCTGTCCAGTTGAGGTTTACCGCCCCCGGTATATGGCCGGCACGCTCAGCAAACCTTTTGCTACCGTTGTATTCGTCCGGGGTGCGCGCATCAAGGAAACAGCTGTCTTCGTTGTCCAGTTGTTCTCTGATATAGGCGCTGTCAGCAGACGGCCCGGTGTTGCGATTGACCTGGAACACCTTTGCCTCTGGTGGTACGGGTGTCGTGTCGAGCGGGTGTCCCTCATTTGCCCAGCTGTGCAGACCGCCGTTTAACAACGAAGCACGAGTGTGGCCGGCCACCTCGAGCGTCCACAGCAGGCGGGCAGCGCGGCCACCCCCTTCATCGTCATAGGCAATCACATGTGTGTTCGCGTCGATGCCCAGTGAGGAAAACAGTGCTGCCAGTGTTTTGTCATCCGGAACCAGCCCCATCACCGGGCGCCGGCTGGCGATAATCTGCAGATATTCCAGTTGCACGGCGCCGGGTATATGCATCTTCAGATAGGTCTCTGCCTTATTCATGTCAACAATCAGGATGTTGTCATAAGTTAATAAATCTTCAAGGGTGTCTGGTTCGATTAATAACGGGAGAGTATTGTTTTTCATGGTGGTTTCTTCTCAAGTTCATGTTACTGAATTAGTGCATCAAGACATTCTATCCAGTGCCTGACCGGTACCTCCGCATGGCTGGCCATGTGTGTCAGGCAGCCGATATTTGCGGTCGCTATCATATCAGGCCGGCCGGCCTGCAATGTGCTTAGCTTGTTGTCGCGCAGTGTGGTTGCCATTTCGGGTTGCAGGATGGAGTAGGTGCCGGCCGAGCCGCAGCAGAGGTGGCTGTTTGCCACCGCTGTTAATTCATAACCCGCCGTGTCCAGTAGCTGCTCAACCGTGCCATTTATGCGTTGCGCATGCTGCAGGGTACAGGGTGAATGAAACGCGATCTTCAGTTGATTGGCAGGTCGCTTGAGGATGCCAGTGAGCGTCTCGCCGGCAATGATTTCACTGATATCTTTTGCCAGTTCACTTACGCGTTTTGCCTTGTCGGCATAGGCGGCATCTGTTGCCAGCAGCTGTCCATAGTCCTTGATCATGGGCGCGCAGCCACTGGCGGTAATGACAATCGCCTCGGCACCCTGTTCGATGGCAGGCCACCAGGCATCTATATTGCGGCGTATGAAACCCCTTGCTTCCTCCGTGGCACCCAGGTGATGACTGACTGCGCCACAGCAGCCGTCGCCGGTTCTGGATAATATGTGAATGCCGAGTGCGTCCAGTACCCGGATGGTGGCCGAGTTTATTTGCGGTGCCAGTGCAGGCTGTACGCAGCCAGTCAATAACAGCATGGCGCGTGCATGTTGCCGTGCAGGCAGTGCGCAGTTGTTTTTCTGACGCGCAGGAATGTGCTGCTTCAGCGCTACCGGCAGTATGGGGCGTAATAGTTGTCCGCTTCTCAACAGAAGTGTGAAGCGGGCTGGCCACGGCAGTATCAGCCGCAGCGCGCGTCGTATGAATCGTGCGCGCAGAGTCCGCGGTACTGCCTGTTCAACCAGCTCGCGCCCGGTATCCAGGAGCCGGTGGTAATCCACGCCTGACGGGCAGGTGGTTTCACAGGCGCGACAGGTCAGGCAGCGGTCGAGGTGCAGTTGTGTCTTGTCTGTCGGAGCGTTGCCCTCCAGCACCTGCTTGATCAGGTAAATCCGTCCACGCGGGCCATCCAGTTCATCGCCAGTGAGCTGATAGGTGGGGCAGGTTGCATTGCAAAAACCGCAATGCACGCAGTTGCGCAGGATTTCATCGGCCTGCATGCCAGCAGCGGTTGACAATAAGGCCTGTGGCAGGGATGTTTGCATGTTTACAGTTCCGGGTACATCCGTCCCGGGTTGAAGATTCCGGCGGGATCAAGTGTGTTTTTAAGGCGCTGGTGCAACGCGAGTAGTGCCGGTTGCAGTGGCTGGAATACTGCACCGCTGCGATCGCCGCCACGAAACAGTGTGGCATGACCGCCGACGGCTGCGACGGTGTTGCGTATGGCCTCGGCTGGCAGTTCAGACCTGAGCCAGCGCTGTGCGCCACCCCAGTCGAGCAGGGCTTCTCCGTCCAGGGCCAATGGCTGTGTGGCTGCCGGTACCGACAGTCGCCACAGGGGCGTGTCGTCTGAAAAGAACGGCAGTTGTTGTTCGCGCAGTTGTTCCCAGAAATGTCCGGCATTGTCCAGCTGCTCGCCGCCGATACCGGTTGCTGCCGCCTGTACACCCTCGGCCATGCCGGACAGTCTTATGTACAGCCTGTCCTCAAGATAACAGGCACCGGACAGGGGTAACGGTTGTCCGGCCCAGCGGTTAAGATTTTCCACGGCCGTTGCTGCAGAACAGCTTTGTACCAGCGTGGTTTCCAGTGGCGGGCGCGGCAGCACTCTCAGGTGTACATCGAGCAGTACCGCCAGTGTGCCAAGTGAGCCGGTCAATGTTCGGGACAGGTCATAGCCGGCAACGTTCTTCATGACCTGGCCGCCAAGGCGCAGGTATTCACCCCTGCCGTTAACGCAGTTGACGCCGAGCACGAAGTCTCGCGCCGCACCGGTGTAAGGTCGTCGTGGTCCGGACAGGCCACAGGCAATGCTGCCACCCAGTGTTGCGAACTCACCAAAATGTGGCGGTTCAAAGGATAGCATCTGGTCTTCCTGCGCCAGTACGGACTCGACTTCCGTCAGTGGCGTGCCGGCGCGTGCAGAAATCACCAGTTCGGACGGGGTGTAATCAATGATCCCGTGGTGGTCGCTGAGTGACAGGGTCTTGCCTGCAATCGTGCGGCCATAGAAGGCCTTGCTGTTGCCACCCTGTATGGCAATCGGTGTTTGCTCGGCCGCGGCCGTCTGCACCTGTTCCTGTATGTCCTGTTCAGCGGTCATGGTCAACACTTTATATTAAAAGCGTTCGAGCTCGGGGTGTGGGAGTTCCCCGTGATGTACATGCATGGCACCGAATTCGGCGCAGCGCTGCAGGGTAGGAATGGCCTTGCCGGGGTTCAGTAGATTGTTCGGATCAAAGGCCTGCTTGATGTCATGGAACTGTTGCAGCTCGGCGCTGTTGAATTGCACGCACATCTGGTTGATCTTCTCCATGCCGACGCCGTGTTCTCCGGTAATAGTGCCGCCAACAACCACGCACAGTTCCAGTATCTTCCCGCCCAGTTCTTCGGTACGTTCCAGTTCGCCGGGCTGGTTGGCGTCATAAAGGATCAGTGGATGCAGGTTGCCGTCACCGGCATGAAATACATTGCAGATGGGCAAGCCGTATTCTGTTGACAGGATACCGATCTGTTTTAGTACGTGTGCCAGGTGTTTGCGTGGAATGGTGCCGTCCATGCAGTAGTA
>JASJGW010000219.1:0-3433 GCA_033791305.1 Gammaproteobacteria bacterium
GCTGGTATTCATGCCTTACAGTCGGCCAAACTCAAAGTGGCGCTTCCTGAATCAGCACCGGTGTTCCCACCGGAACGATTTCAAACAAACGGATCACATCCGTATTTCTCATTTTGACACAACCGTGGGATGACGGGACACCCATCTTGTCGGTCTCCGGACAGCCATGTATATAAATATAGCGGCGCATCGAATCCCGATTGCCGAAACGGTTTTTGCCAGGTTCAAGGCCACTTAACCAGAGGATACGGGTCAGCATCCAGTCACGCCCCGGGTGTTCCCGTCTCAAGTCAGGTGAATAGACTTCACCTGTGGGACGGCGCCCCGTAAAGACAGTGTTCTCGGGTGCCCCTGCGCCTATTTTTGCACGGATCTGGTGCCAGCCCCGTGGCGTACATTCACTGTGCATAATTTCGCCGGGCCCCTTGGCTGCCGTGGCCACAGCAATATCCATCGTCACTGCGCCTGCTTCAAACAATTGCAGGCGCTGTTCATCGATGCTAACTTTGAGAAGGCAGGATACCGGTTGCATGAAATGATTATACCGTTACGCGTATGATTTTCCGTTCGAAATACAGGGCCATGTCAGCTTACTGGTATTGCTGAGCCTTTATCGTAGTTACCAGGGCATCGTAATTACCGTCCATGGCAAGCCGATAACCGCTAATATCGCTGCGCGCCGCGAGGACATGGTCTTCATACCAGAGAGGAATATAGGGCAATAGCGCTAACAGCCTGGCCTGTATCTGCCGGTATGAGGCAGCCTGTGTTGCCAGCGATGTGCCCTGCTCCGCCGCGGCAATGAGACGGTCAATAACGCTATTATTCAGACGCCCCCGATTCGCACCTTCCGGCGGCAGTGAGTTGCTGTGGAAGGCATAACGAAATATATCCGGTGTCTTGATGCCAACCCAGGCAAGGCTGTACATCTGGAATCGGCCTGCCTTGATATCACCGTAAAAAGTACCCCAATCATAACTCTGCAATGCCATTTCAATACCGGCATCACGTAATTGTTGCTGGATGACGGTCGCAATCCGGATGCGTAACGGATCCGTGGAGGTTTTGTAACTCAGCACCAGTGGACGGTCAGCACCATAACCGGCCTCGGCCAGCAGGCTGCGGGAACGGGGCAGATCATGCTCAAGTGGTTGCAGCGCCGGGTTGCCGGCCCAGTGCTCAGGCGGAAGGAGTGCTGCCGCAGGCCTGGCTGCATTGCCGAATATGTGCTGCACAATCGCATCCCGATCGATTGCATGTGCAATGGCCTGCCGTAGCTTCAGGTTACCGGTGACCGGATCTCCCAGGTTAAATCCAATATAGGAAAAGTTGCTGCCAGGGCCATATGTCACCTGTATTCCCTGTTTGCCGGACAGGTAGGCGAGCAATTCAGAAGGCAGGTCATTTTGCAGCAGATCGATCTCGCCGCGCAGCAATTTCAATACCCGCACTGTCGGATCTCCAATCTTCAGAAACTCGACTGACTGCTTGTCAGACCGGCGCGTCAACACCAGTCTGCCGGGTTCAGGCCAGTCATTAAATATGAACGGGCCACTACCTACCGGTTTCTCGTGAAAAGGATGCTGCCTGCCAATACCGGTTGCAGGCAGAATGCCGATTGCAAGATAGCCCGGGAGCAGCGGGTCCGGACGTTGCAAATGGAAATCCAGTGTGTTCTTGTCCTGGATCGATATGTTCCGGATCAACTGCAAGGCACCGGCATGCGGTGAGCCGCTGTCCGGTGCAAGAATCGACCGGTAGGTTGCTGCCACATCTGTGGCATCGAGTTCAGTGCCATCATGAAAACCAGGGCGCCCGTCCTTTAAATGAAAACGATAGTGCAATGGCGTGATCTGCTCCCAGGTTGCCAGGGCAGGTACCGGGCGAGACTCTTTATCGAAATCAACGAGACGCTGGTATAGCAGCCGATTGATACGCGCGGATGTTGCATCGGTGGCATACCGCGGATCCAGATTCGCCGGTGCGCTGGCAAGACCGAAGCGAATGATACCGTCCGGTGGCTGAGAGCATGCAGAGAGGCATAGAAAAAGTAATAAACAGCCTGAGAGTCGAGTCATATTGATGTATTGCGTCCCTGACTATGGCCGATTTATTTCAAGCTTCATGCGCACCCGCAGTTTCCGGAACACCTCGCGGTCAAGCATGTCAGGTAACAATACCAGATACCTCAAATGCCGCTGCCTGCTATGTAAGTGCACGATAACCAACCAGGGAAGTATAAAGGCCCGGGGGCACAGACTCACTGCCTCGTGCCGGCCTGAATACAGTTTCAGCAGACAGTCTTTACCTTCGCCCCACACCATGGAACGGACAGCACCCGGATGGCGACGCCGTACCTGCAGTCGCCATGACCTCGTCAGGCTGCAGAGTACCGCCGAAAAAACAGCAAGACTCAACCAGCCGGGCAACTGCAGAACGGGCAGCATCAGTATGGGTATACCGTGGACCAGTATCAGCCAGTAACCCAGCATGCGGGATGGGCCGATTTCAAGGTGTAACGGTGTTGCGTATTTCCTGGACAATGCAGGCGACATCCTTGTCAGCGGGGGTCATACGACCCATTAATAATTCCAGTAGCACAACATCCGGATATTCCAGCAGTTTGGCAAAGGTTCCCTGTGCGGCCTCATTCAGGCCGTGGTAGCCCTGCAGGAGAAAGCTGTTTAATAACTCGTCCAGTTCCCGCATGCCACGCCGGCACTGCCATGCGAGGCGATTGTGTTTGCCTGGATCAGTCTCTGTTGCTTCCAGCATCAGACTGAACGTTTTACCATTAACGCTTTAATGCGGCCGATGGCGCGTGTCGGATTTAGCCCCTTGGGACAGACCTCCACGCAATTCATGATAGTGTGACAGCGGAATAACTTGAACGGCCCGTCCAGCCCGGCAAGTCGTTCATCAGTCGCCTGGTCACGGCTGTCAGCCAGGAAACGCCAGGATTGTAACAGCGCAGCCGGCCCGAGAAACTTGTCGGGGTTCCACCAGAAGGACGGACAGGACGTTGAACAGCAGCCACACAGGATGCATTCATACAGACCATCCAGCCGGTCCCTGTCAGCGGGGGATTGCAGGTATTCAACCTCCGGTTCCGGGTCATTGTTGATCAGGTAGGGTTTTACCGCGCGATACTGGTGGTAAAACTGTTCCATATCAACAATCAGATCACGAATTACCGGTAATCCCGGCATCGGGTTGATCACGATGGGCGATTTCAGGCTAAACAGCGGTGTGATACAGGCGAGTTGATTGGTGCCGTTTACGTTCATGCCATCGGAACCACACACACCCTCCCCGCAGGAGCGCCGGAAACTGAGGGTCTCGTCCTGTACCTTCAGCTCCAGTAGCGCATCCAGTAACATTATGTCCCTGTCGAGTCCCTCATCAGACAACTCGTAGTCCTGCATCCAGGGTT
>JASJGW010000220.1:0-9367 GCA_033791305.1 Gammaproteobacteria bacterium
CATCCGGCTGTTGCCAGCGCACCAGTGTTTCAATATAGATGACCTTGTCCGTCTTGATATCAATCACCGGCTGGTACACGAGATACAGGTCATTCTGCTCAATATCCTCGTTCAGAATACCGTCCAGGCTCATTCTTGCAAGAGCTATATCATCGGTGGTTGACGGATCATAGATGGCGTAATCCCTCCTGTTCTCCTTCGCCGAATACATCGCGTAATCAGCATTGCGTAACAGCGTATCGACGTCATCACCATGTTCCGGCATCAGAACAATACCCATTGAAACTGACGCCGTCAGCTTGCGTCCCTCTACTTCGAATTCGCTGTCCATTGACTGGATAATTTTTTCTGCAACCTGTTGTGCCTGATCCAGATCAGCATCCGGAAGAATAACAACAAATTCGTCACCGCCAAGTCTTGCCAGGGTGTCAGATTCACGCACTTCACCAGCAATTCGCTTGACAACATCCTGCAGCAGCAAGTCACCCGTGTGATGCCCCATCAGGTCATTGACATACTTGAAGCGCACCATGTCAATCAGCAGCACAGCTGCGTGTCCCGGCGTCCTGCGATGCTCGACAATCAGCTGCTTCAGGCGGTCTTCCAGGAGTGCACGATTATATATACCTGTGAGGGGGTCCCGAATCGCCATGTCATGCAGAGTTTCATACAATTCACCCAGCGCATGAAAACTCACCAGCCTGTCCTTTTCCGGCACAGACAATTCACCGGATTCATGCTTGCGACCAGCCCACTCATCTATTAACTGGTAACTGAGATCACGCAAGGGTTTCAATACCGAGTACCTCACCAGCACCAGGGCAAGCACGACTGTCGCAATAATTATCAATGCAACAATCAACAGCAGGCGATTATTGGTTTTGTCCATCTGCATCACCAGGCCGTCAGCATTCCGCAATGCAGCTATTTTCAATGCCGGACGGGACTCATCGGCCAGTAATATATACTCCGCCTTCACATCATGCGTTTCACTATCAATTGCCCAGGCCCAGTCCGGCGTGCTATGCAACAGGGTGTCGTCAGGAAGGCTGATGCGAACCGGCATCTTGAGGCGGCTGCCGATCCTGTAAATTTTTGGCACAGGATCGGTAATAATCTGGATATAACCGGTGGGTACCAAACCTCCTGCCGGTGCAATGCTTGCCAGATAGGGTTTTCCGTCGAACAGACAAAGCTCATAGAGCGGTCTGAGACGCTGCGCACCCTGGCGCAACTTTAGCCTGGCGACCAGATCAGGGCAGATAATGCCGTTATCGTTCGCCTTGCGGGACGACGCACCTGCAAGCTTGAGATCCCGGTCAAAGGCATACAGCTCAACCAGGTTTACAGCATTGGACGTGACGGGAGCCTGCCGGAACTGTGTATCCAGCACGGCAGAAACTCCGCGTGTATCGCCGGCAGCAAATGGCCGCCTGAAACTGTCCAGCCCCTGGATCCTCAGACCCAGACGCCGGGCACTCTTTGCAGCGTCAGACAGGATATCCGCTGATTCTGCCGCCAACAGCTGGGTCATATACTGACGTTGAAAATTAAAGGCCAATTGGCGATAGGTGCGGGCATTTACATAGACCGTGACAGCACTTATCACCCCCAGCAAAATAATCGCCAGAATCAGACCGGACAGCAAGTTAACATTCAGCCGTTTCATTGTTCAGTTGAGGAAGCCCTGATTTATCCATTCCGTTGGATGGGTAAAGGAACAAAGTGACGTACCCATCAAGTTCAGTGCGCTGTTTCCGACGGGTACGCTGTGCTTTACCCGTCCTGCATAAACCATACATTTTCGCAGGATGTACTGCCCTTACGAAGCGCATCGATCATGACAACAAGGATAGCTCACTTCATCAGAACATACCTGATATCAAGTCAAGACACTCCGCCTCATCAAGAATTGTCACCCCCAGTCTCAGTGCCTTGTCATGCTTGGAACCCGGGTTCTCGCCGACCACTACATAGCCGGTCTGTTTCGAGACACTTCCCGTCACCTTTGCACCCAGCGCCTGCAACTTTTCCTTCAGCTCGTTACGCGGCATGGAAAGCGTGCCTGTCAGCACAAATGTCTTGCCTGCCAGCGGCTGTTCCCGGGGTTTTTCAATGGCAGGCCAGCTCACTCCCGCCTCGCGTATTGTTCCGATCACATCACGATTGTGCGGCTCCCTGAAGAAATCAACAATATGCTTCGCTACTACCGGGCCAATATCGTGGATTGACTCGAGGGTCTCAACATCGGCCGCCATCAACGGCTCCAGTTCACCGAACTCGCGCGCCAGGATCTGCGCAGTCGTGTCACCCACCTCGCGAATACCCAGTGAAAATATGAACCGCCCCAGCGTGGTTGCCTTACTCTTGTTCAGTGCCTCAATCAGATTGGCCGCAGATTTGCCAGCCATGCGATCAAGTCCGGCCAATTCATCAGCAGTTAACTGGTAAAGGTCACTGACAGTGGTAATCAACGCCTTCTCGACCAGTTGCTCAACCAGCTTGTCGCCCAGACCCTCGATATCCATAGCACGCCTGGAGGCATAGTGCTTGATGGCCTCCTTGCGCTGTGCCGGGCAAAACAGGCCACCGGAACAACGTGCAACCGTCTCCCCTGCTGCGCGTGTTACCTGGGAACCGCACACGGGGCATAACTCCGGCAGATGAAATTCTGTTGCCTTTTTTTTACGCTTTCCCTGCACCACGCGCACTACTTCAGGGATCACATCACCGGCACGGCGTACTATGACGCTGTCCCCGACACGTACATCCTTGCGCCGGATCTCTTCTTCATTATGCAGGGTGGCATTGGTCACAGTGACGCCACCGACAAATACCGGCTCCAGCCGGGCCACCGGCGTCAGCGCACCGGTGCGCCCCACCTGGACGTCAATCCCCACCACCGTAGTCTCGCATTCCTCTGCAGGGAACTTGCGTGCAATCGCCCAGATCGGTGCACGCGCTACGAAACCCAGTTCATCCTGCTGATCGAGTCGATTGACCTTGAATACGACACCATCGATGTCGAATGGCAATTTCTCACGTAAATGTTCATAGCGACTATAATAGCTACGACACCCTGCCAATCCGGAAACACATTGCACATCCTCAAAGACGCGCAAGTGCCAGCCTTGCAGCTGTGCAAGGATATCTGCCTGCGTGTCAGCAAGCTTACCCCCGGATACTTTCCCCACTCCGTAACAAAACATTTCCAGCGGCCGTTTCGCGGTTACTGCCGGATCCAACTGGCGCAAACTGCCTGCGGCCGCATTACGCGGATTCACTGGCGGTTGCTTCCCTTCCACCCCGGCCTGCCGTTTTAATTTCTCAAAACCTGCATGTGAGATGTACACCTCGCCGCGCACTTCCAGGGTCTCCGGGATACCCTTGCCGACAAGTCTCAGGGGAATCGAGGCCAGGGTGCGCACATTTTGTGTCACATCCTCACCGGTCTCGCCGTCCCCGCGGGTGGCGGCTCGCTCCAGCCGGCCATCGTGGTACAACAGACTGACTGCAAGGCCATCCAGCTTGGGTTCAGCAACATATTCAACCTCATCCACAGCAAGCTTTCGTCTCACTCGCTGGTCGAAGGCAAGCAGTTCGTCATCTGTCATGGCATTGGCAAGCGAGAGCATGCGCACTTCGTGACGCACCTCACCAAATTCCTTCAGGGGTGCGGCACCGACACGCTGGGCAGGAGAGTCCGGGGAAATCAGTTCCGGGTATTGCGCTTCGAGTGACTGCAGCTCGCGGAGTAACTGGTCATACTCCGCATCACTGATCAGTGGATCATCTTTGGTGTAATAGCGGTAGTTATGTTCATGCAACTGCTCATGCAGCTCCCGTGCACGCTGGTGCACGGATTCCGGTGCGCTCATGACACAGCATTCGCTACCCGCTGTTGCAGCTGGCAGCCGATTACCTCTTCCCGCATATGGCTAATAGTCTGGTTCGTAAACGGGCTCTGTGTTGCATCACACACCCGAGTATCCAGGCTGGCTGCCAGGATCCGTGCCGACTCGACCATGGCATCAAAGGCGCGTACCGCATCAACAGTGCCGGGAACCTGCATGAACAGAACAACCCCCTCCGAAGTAAAATTCTCCATCGCTGACAAGTCAAAAATGCCCGGCTCCCTGATATTTGCGACTGAAAACAGAACCTTCTCCTGGTCGTTAACCATTTCAATGCGATGAAAAATCTGCATATCACCGTATTCGAGCTTTGCATCAGCCAGCGCTCCCAGCAAGATAGGTCCGCGGAACGGAACGCCGCGTGGCGCCTTCACAAACAGGGTAAACACCCTGTCCGTCGCAGTCGCGGTCACCGGCTCGCGCTTCTCCGCAGGCAAATCGATAACAACTTCCTCAACAGCCGGAGCGTCCGCCGCAACGATCTGTCCCAGCTGTTCCAGCTGTTCATCCATGTCACTGCTGTAATCCATATCACCTGTGTCGCGACCATCTGCATTGATAACCGGTGGCGTACGCGAACTGCGGCGGCGTGCCGGCTGTTGACGTCGCCCCTGATAGTAACTGACAAGATAAACAGCCAGAATAACAATGACCCCGGCTAGCAAGAGGATCCAGCGCAAATTTTCCATGGATTTAGATCAGACCTGTATTAAATAATGATGTTGAAAATAAACACTTCTGTTACCGGGAAACAGTACAGTTATTCAGGTTATCAGACCGCCGCCAGCTTGACTGCTTCATCGATATCCACTGCCACCAGACGGGACACACCGGGTTCATGCATGGTAACGCCCGTTAGCTGGTTTGCCATTTCCATAGTAACTTTATTGTGAGAAATAAAAATAAACTGTACGTGTTGCGACATTTTCCTCACCATGTCGCAATAACGACCAACATTGGCATCATCCAGTGGCGCGTCCACCTCGTCCAGCATGCAGAAGGGTGAAGGGTTCAGCCTGAATATAGCAAATACCAGCGCAATTGCCGTCATCGCCTTCTCACCGCCAGAAAGCAGATGAATCGTGCTGTTACGCTTGCCCGGCGGCCGCGCCATCACTGTCACACCGGTATCCAGCAAGTCATCGCCGGTTAACTCAAGGTAGGCCTGTCCGCCACCGAACAGGGCCGGGAAATTCTCCTGCAGGCCTTCGTTTACCCTGTCAAATGTCTCCTTGAAACGTGTGCGTGTTTCCCTGTCAATCTTGCCAATCGCATTTTCCAGCGTTGCCAGTGCCTCTGTCAGATCGAGATACTGTGCATCAAGGTATTCCTTGCGCCTGGATTCTTCTTCATATTCTTCAATCGCTGCAAGATTGATTGGCCCCAGTCGCTGGATACGTCGCTCCAGCTTGTCAGCCTGCTCGGACCACACATCGACGCTGGCACCTTCTTCAAGCTGCTCCAGCAATGGCTGGGGTTCAAAACCGGATTCATTGATTTGCTCCAGCAGAGTCTGACTGCGAACCTTGATCTCCTGCCAGGCCATACGTTCCTGTTCAATCTGCTCCCGCTGGTTGCTAACACTGCGCTCTTTCCTGACCCGCTCCTGATCAAGTTCTCGTGTACCATGCTCGATATTCTCGACCTGCTTGCGGGCAGTGTTCAGCTCTGCCTCGACTTCATGACGACTTGACAACAGCCCTTCCAGTTCGTGTTGCAGTTCGATGATCGGTGTATCACCCTGATCGAGAACACCGGTCAACTGATCCCGTCGGCCGATCAATTGCTGACACTGTTCACGCATGCGCGTCAGTGCCTGACTGGTCGTTGCCTGCGCGGTACGCATGGATTCTGCCCGCAAGGCAAGTTCGTGCACGGTTTGCTGGTCACTGCGCGCGCGTTCCCGCGTCTCGTCCAGCACGCTGCTGATATGTTGTTGCTGCCGGGTGCGTTCCTCGCGTTCGACAGACAGCCTCTCGACGGCATCCAGCGCTTCCTGAAGCCGGCCCTGCGAACTCGCCATTGTCTGCGCTTCACTTTCCTTCTCGGTGCGCAGCACCTCAGACTCCATCATGACATGATCACGACGGGACTGTTGCTGTTCAAGCCGGGCCTGCACAGCTGCCAGCCCCGCACGCAGGTCACTGGCCTTACGGAGCGCCTGGTTGTATTCATCCTGCAAGTGGTCACGGTCATTCTCGGCCGTGACCAGAGACTCGCGTGCGGCTGCAACAGACTGCAGCAGGGTATCGACATTGGCTACCTGCGCTGCAAGTTGCGCAGTCAGCTCACTGATTTCGCGTTCCCGCTCCAGCACACCGGCCTTTTCATCCGTATCACGCGCAACACGCAACCAGCTCTTGCCAACCCAGATACCTTCCCTGGTAATGATTGATTCATGCGCGGCAAGCCCGGAGCGGTTTACCAGGGCCTGCGACAGTGTGTCCACCGCATAGATTCCGTCCAGCAACGAACCCACAGACCAGGACGAGGTCACCTTGCTATACAGCGGCACACCCCTGTCAGCCGGGGCATTCGCACCAGCGGTAACGCTCGTATCAAACAGGGCAAGGGTGCCCTGCTCCAGGCTGCCGAGCATCTGTCCGGCATCGTCCAGCCCGTCGATACACACGGCCTCGAGATAAAGCCCCAGTGCCGTCTCAACGGCATGCTCCCAGCCAGGCTCCACCTGGATTTCCTGCGCCAGGCGCGGCGCACCCTGCAATCCTTGTGCAGCCAGCCAGCCGGTAACCTGTTCGGAACGCTGTCCCAGAGCGGCCTGTTGCAGCGTTTCCAGGGAGGCCAGTTGTCCACGGGTGTCGTGATGCACACTCTGCAGCGCCGCAAGTTCCTGCTCCTGCTGTTCCAGCCCCGAGCGAACATCAGTAATGTGGCGCACGGCACCATCCAGATTTACCTTGCTGCCGATAACGACGGTTTCCTGTGCCTCGGATTCATGTGCCAGCTGCTCCAGTTCACCGGCAACTGACTGGTTACCCAGTGTCTGCTGCTCTTCATCCATACGCTGCAAACGGTCGTCGAGTTGCTGCATGTGGCGATCAAGGTGATCCAGCCGGGTGCGTTCAACCTGTGCAACCTGTGCACGTTCCGCAGCCCGCTGGTTGAATTCGTTCCATTCTTCCTGCCAGGCATGCATCGCCTGTTCGGCATCTTTCAGGGCTGCAGCAGATTGCCCGGAGCGTTCGGTGGCCAACGCAAGTTCCGGACCGATCACCTCGATATCACGCGCCAGCTCTTCAAGCCGGGTGCTATCAACTCTGATGTGTTCCTCGACCTCGGCAAGCGTCTGCTCGGCACGTGATAATTCTTCCTGCTGCTGCTGACGCGACTCCTTGTTGTGCTGGATGGCCTGCTCGATACGGGCCACATCAGCACCGAGCTTGTAATAATTGCCCTGTACAGAATTAAAGGACTCATTTGCACCGTGCAGACTGTCACGCAACTTCTCAAGCTCCGCCTCGATCCTGCGCTGCTCGGCGAGCTCGGCCTGCATGGCAAGCTCACATTGCTGGAGTTCATTTTCCCGTGAACGGGTCTCTGCATGCATGGCGGCATAACGCAAGGCAAGCAATTCTGCCTTTACCTGCCGTTCTTCTGCCTTGAGCTCCTTGTAACGTTCCGCCGCACGCGACTGGCGTTTCAGCTTGTCGAGCTGCTTGTCAATCTCTTCCAGCAGGTCATTCAGGCGGTCCAGGTTCTCGCGGGTATGTTTTATACGGGTTTCTGTCTCGCGACGGCGTTCCTTGTATTTGGAAATACCGGCTGCTTCTTCGAGAAAAGCACGCAGATCATCAGGCTTCGCCTCGATCAGGCGGGAAATCATGCCCTGTTCGATAATGGAGTAGCTGCGCGGCCCCAGGCCGGTGCCGAGAAAAATATCGGTAATGTCGCGGCGCCGGCAGCGCGTGTTATTCAGGAAATAGTTGGACGCACCATCCCTTGATACCTGGCGACGGATGGAAATCTCGTTATAACCGGCATACTGACCACCGATGGTACCGTCGGTATTGTCAAAGGCCAACTCGATGCTGGCAGTACCCACCGGCTTGCGTCCGACGGAGCCATTGAAAATAACATCGGCCATGGACTCGCCGCGCAAATGCTTGGCTGACGACTCACCCATCACCCATCGTACCGCGTCAATAATATTCGATTTGCCGCAGCCGTTAGGGCCTATAACACCAACCAGGTTACTGGGCACGTGGATCGTGGTTGGATCGACAAAGGATTTAAACCCTGCCAGCTTTATTTTGGACAATCGCATGGACTGCTAGCCTACTAGATAGACACACGCAAATACAAGCTTTAGTTATGTCCTCAGGCTTGCACACATCATCTTGTGTCTAGTATCGTTCCAACCATGTCAACACAGCCCAGCAAGGATCTCGATACCTTTCCCAATCCGCACCCGGAGCGGGATTACACCATTCGTATTCGCATACCGGAATTTACCTGCCTGTGTCCAAAAACCGGTCAGCCGGATTTTGCCACCCTGCACCTTGAATACATTCCGGATCAGCTATGCGTCGAGCTGAAGTCCTTTAAATTATACGTCTGGTCATTTCGCGATGAAGGTGTCTTTCACGAGGATGTCACCAACCGCATGCTCAATGAGCTGGTCAGCTGCTGCCAGCCGCGTTTCATGCGCCTGCGTGCAGAATTCAATGTGCGCGGCGGTGTCTATACCGATGTGGTCGCTGAACACCGGCAGGCTGGCTGGCAAGCTCCATCACCGGTAGATATAACATAAGTCACCTTATCAATTGTTTTTATTAGCAGTTCCGAGTAACCGACACTGCCGTGCGACACTTCCTTGGTATCGATATCGGAACCTCCGGGTGTCGCAGTTGCGTCATTGATAGCCACGCCATCATTCAGGCAGAAACCCGAGTCGCCTTACCCGCCCCAATCCGGATTGATCGCGCTGTCGAGCAGGACCCCGGGATCTGGTGGGCAGCCCTGACCAGAAACCTTGATCAGCTGGCCGAGCAGATCCCGATGAACTCCATTGATGCCATTGGGCTGGATGGCACCTCAGCCACCCTGCTTTGCTGCGATGCCAGTGGCACCCCGCTGTCCCCCGCCCTGATGTACAACGATGCCCGGGCCAGCGACGCGGCGGCACAGATTGACAGCCATGCACCGGCCAACACGGCCGCCCGCAGTGCCAGCGCCAGCCTGGCAAAGCTGTTGTGGCTATTGCAGCAGCCGGCATGCAGCACCACACACCATGCCCTGCACCAGGCTGACTGGCTGCTGGGACGGTTATCCGGGCAGTTCGGAATCACCGATGAGAACAACGCCCTGAAACTGGGCTACGACATTGTTAACCGGCGCTGGCCCGCCTGGCTGCAACACCTGGATATGCCGATGTCCCTGCTCCCCAGGGTCATTCCCGCCGGCCACCCTATCGGCACACTGGACCCGGCCTG
>JASJGW010000221.1:0-5710 GCA_033791305.1 Gammaproteobacteria bacterium
TTATAAATCACTTGATTTCGGAGTTAAATCCGTACTTATTTATCCATCAATTAATTTGAAACAAAAAAAGGATGCCCTAAGGCATCCTTCTTGATATGGCGGAGCGGACGGGATTCGAACCCGCGACCCCCGGCGTGACAGGCCGGTATTCTAACCAGCTGAACTACCACTCCTGATCCTGGTGGGTGCTGAGGGGATCGAACCCCCGACATTCGCCTTGTAAGGGCGACGCTCTCCCAGCTGAGCTAAGCACCCGAAGAGGCGCGCTAGTTTACGGCATCCTTAAACGCTTTGCCAGCCTTGAAACCGGGTGAATTGGATGCCTTGATTTGAATGGTTTCACCGGTCTGCGGATTGCGACCTGATCTTGCAGCACGTGCGCGCACTGAAAACGTACCAAAACCCACCAGCGTTACCTGGTCTCCCTGCTTCAAGGTACCAACAATGCTGTCCAGCAAAGCATCGGTCGCATTCGTTGCATCGGCCCTGGAAAGGCCTGCCCCACTGGCAACAGCATCAATCAGTTCAGACTTGTTCATATAGCATCCTCGGAGTTTAAATTTGGTAATAAGATCTCGGAAACCGGGATTACAACCCCCCGGTTATCTGGTTCAACGGGTTACCCCGAAGTCCGGCCAGCGCTATTAAAACACAGTTATCAAGCGCAAAGAACCCGCAGAACCCCTTTTCCTGTATGGAATTCTGCGAGTGTGTGTGGTTGCCGACGGGACTTAATGTGCAGTCAGCGGCTTTATCTTTGCCTTGCCCTTGGCTGACTTGGGTGTAGCGACCTTACCGGTGCTTTCGTCCAGTGGCGTCGGTTGCTGGAGCAGAGCGACCTGCAACACCTCGTCGATCCAGCGTACCGGTCGGATATCCAGTTTGTCCTTGACGTTGCGGGGGATTTCCGCGAGATCCTTACGGTTTTCCTCTGGGATCAAGACGATAGAGATGCCGCCGCGGTGTGCTGCAAGCAGTTTCTCCTTGAGACCACCAATCGGCAGGACTTCGCCACGCAGCGTGATCTCGCCGGTCATTGCCACATCGGCCCGCACTGGTATATTCGTGAGTGCAGATACCAGCGCCGTACACATGCCGACACCGGCACTGGGACCGTCCTTCGGCGTAGCACCTTCCGGGACGTGAATATGAATATCGTACTTCTGGTAGAAGTCAGGTTCGATACCCAGCGAGGCTGAGCGGCTACGTACCACCGTCATGGCAGCATGAATTGACTCCTGCATGACCTCACCGAGCTGACCGGTGTGTATCATCTTGCCTTTGCCCGTGACCATGGTCGATTCAATTGTCAGCAGTTCGCCACCCACCTCGGTCCACGCAAGGCCGGTGACCTGTCCGACCTGGTGATTTTCCTCGGCACGACCATAGCGGAAGCGTTTCACACCAAGATACTTCTCTATGTTCCTCGGAGTAACCACGATTTTCTTGCCCTTCCTGTGAAGCACCAGTTCCTTCACAACCTTGCGGCAGATCTTTGAAATTTCCCGTTCAAGATTTCGTACACCTGCCTCGCGGGTGTAGTAGCGCACGATATCCCTGATGGCATTCTCACTGATCGAGATCTCGGTTTCCTTGAGCCCGTTCAGTTCGATCTGCTTCTTCAGCAGATAACGCATAGCGATATTGATCTTTTCATCTTCCGTATAACCGGGAATGCGGATGACTTCCATCCTGTCCAGCAAAGGTGCCGGGATATTCATGGTGTTGGCCGTCGCAACAAACATGACATCAGACAGGTCAAAGTCCACTTCCAGGTAGTGGTCACCGAAGGAGTTGTTTTGCTCCGGATCCAGGACTTCCAGTAAGGCCGACGACGGGTCGCCACGGAAATCCATGGACATCTTGTCCATTTCGTCCAGCAGGAACAATGGATTGCGGACCGACAGCTTTGCAAGGTTCTGGAGAATCTTGCCCGGCAACGAACCGATGTAAGTACGACGATGGCCGCGTATTTCTGCCTCATCTCTCACCCCGCCGAGCGACATGCGGGTAAACTTGCGCCCGGTTGCCCGTGCGATTGAACGCCCCAGCGAGGTCTTGCCAACACCGGGAGGACCGACCAGACACAGGATCGGGCCCTTCAGTTTTTTAACGCGCTGCTGAACGGCAAGATACTCCAGTATCCTTTCCTTGACTTTATCAAGTCCAAAATGGTCTTCTTCAAGAATACCCTCGGCAGCAGCAAGATCATTCCGTATCTTGGTGCGTTTTTTCCATGGCACATTGACCAGCCAGTCTACGTAATTTCTCACCACTGTTGCTTCAGCTGACATCGGTGACATCATCTTCAGCTTGTTCAGCTCTGAAGTGGCCTTCTCCAGGGCCTCTTTGCTCATACCGGCCTTATTGATTTTCTGTTCGAGTTCCTCCAGCTCATTGGGCACATCGTCCATATCACCAAGTTCTTTCTGAATGGCCTTCATCTGTTCATTCAGATAGTATTCACGCTGGCTTTTCTCCATTTGCTGTTTTACCCTGCCACGAATGCGTTTCTCGATTTGCATAATATCGATCTCGCCTTCTATCAGGACCATCAGACGTTCAATGCGCTGGTGGCAATCTTCTATCTCGAGAATCTTTTGCTTTTCGTCCAGCTTCAGCGACATGTGTGCCGCAATCGTGTCAGCGAGGCGGCCAGACTCATCGATACCGGACAGGGAGGTCAGAATCTCTGGTGGGACTTTCTTGTTCAGTTTTACATACTGGTCAAACAGGGCCAGCAATGAGCGGGTCTGGACTTCAAGTTCCTTGTCGTCCGGCTCATCATCCTGCACCAGCACATCGATATGTGCGGTAAAAAAGGTATCGGTGTTTTCATAGCCGGTAATGCGGACGCGCTCCGCACCTTCAACAAGAACCTTGACTGTTCCATCGGGGAGTTTCAGAAGCTGAAGAATGGTTGAGAGAGTTCCGATTTCATAGATGTCATCGACTGACGGATCGTCGACCTCGGCATTCTTCTGGGCAACCAGCAGAATCTTCTTGTCCTCCTGCATGGCAGTATCCAGCGCGTTGATCGATTTTTCACGTCCAACAAAGAGCGGTATCACCATATGGGGATAAACAACAACGTCCCTGAGTGGCAAGACCGGTATAGCGTTTGTGGCTTGATCTGTCATAACAGTGCCCATCCATTCCTGATTAAGTCGATGTAGTCCGGGCTGTCAGCGGCATCTTGCCAGAAAATTATCACGGCAGTAGCGGACCCGGAGTCTTGCCCGTCGCCAGCATGATTAAATTGAACTGCAACCTCGAATATCGTATATGGGGTCGGCTTACAGTACTTCAACCATTTTTTTGACAGTTATTATATGTAATAGCAAGGAATATGCCAGATTGTCAAAAAGACAACTAACTCGCTAAGCTGTTAGTTATCATGAGAAAAATATTTATTCAGAAGCAGCGATGGCTTCCGGAGTGTCAAAAATCATGTAGGGCCTGGCGTTGCCGGTAATAACATTCTCATCAATGACCACTTTACTGACGTTATCCATTGACGGTAAGTCGTACATGGTATCAAGCAGGATCTGCTCCATTATGGTGCGCAGCCCGCGTGCACCGGTCTTTCGTTCCATGGCATTTTTGGCAACAGCTCGCAGAGCATCCTCTCTGAATTCAATTTCGCAGCCTTCCATATCAAACAGCTTCTCATACTGTTTGGTCAGCGCATTCTTCGGCTCGGTCAGTATTTGTACCAGCGCGCCCTCATCAAGCTCCTCAAGGGTAGCAACCACCGGAAGCCGGCCGACAAATTCAGGGATTAACCCGTATTTGATAAGATCCTGTGGCTCGACATTATAAAGAATTTCCCCGAGATTGGAGTCTGCATCCTTGCTTTTTATCTCGGCTGAAAACCCAATCCCGCCTTTTTCCGAACGGCTACGGATAATCTTGTCCAGATCCGCGAAAGCACCACCCACAATAAACAGGATATTTGAAGTATCGACCTGCAGAAATTCCTGTTGTGGGTGTTTGCGCCCTCCCTGTGGGGGTACCGAGGCAACGGTTCCCTCAATCAGCTTGAGCAATGCCTGCTGCACACCTTCACCGGAGACATCCCTTGTTATTGAGGGGTTATCAGATTTCCTGGAAATTTTGTCTATTTCATCGATGTAAACAATGCCGGTCTGGGCCTTGTCAACATCATAATCACACTTCTGCAGCAACTTCTGAATGATGTTCTCAACATCCTCACCGACATAGCCGGCTTCTGTGAGTGTTGTTGCATCTGCAATGGTGAAAGGTACATTGAGAAAGCGGGCGAGTGTCTCGGCCAGCAGCGTTTTACCTGAACCGGTCGGGCCAATCAGCAGGATGTTACTCTTTGAGAGTTCAATATCATCCTTGTTGCCGGATTGTGCATCCAGGCGTTTGTAATGATTGTAGACTGCAACGGAAAGAACCTTTTTGGCCCGCACCTGGCCAATAACGTATTCATTGAGAACTTCGTTTATTTCCTGGGGTTTTGGCAGTTTCTCACCGCCTGTGGCGGTCTTTTCCTGCATTTCTTCCCGGATTATATCGTTGCATAGTTCAACGCACTCATCGCAGACGAATACAGATGGCCCGGCAATCAGCTTGCGAACCTCATGCTGGCTTTTGCCGCAGAATGAACAGTAGAGCAATTTTCCGTCTTCACCCTTTCCGTTGCGTTCGTTGCTCATGTCAAATCCTCATAAAAAAATCATCACAGCCCCGTATAGACTGTTTTTAACATCATTTGTTATTATAAATCAAGCCTTTCTATTCTGCGTCAAGGGAAATAATAGCTCCCAGGAGCACCCTTTTACCCGGGAAAATACTGACAGAACATTGAAGTATAGACCTCATACTGCCTGTTTATATTCAGGCGAAATCCAGTCCCGTCCCATCATCCGAGCGCCGATCAATAATTTCGTCGATCAACCCGTAAGATCTGGCTTCTTCAGCACCCATGAAATTATCACGGTCGGTATCTTCCTTGATTTTGTCCAGGGACTGGCCCGTGTGAGCAGCAAGAATCAGGTTAAGTTTCTCCCGGATGAGGAGGATTTCCCTGGCATGAATATCGATATCTGTCGCCTGTCCCTGAAATCCGCCCAGTGGTTGATGAATCATAAGGCGGGAATGCGGCAGGCAGATACGCTTGCCCTTCGCACCACCGGCCAGCAGGAGTGCTCCCATACTGGCTGCCTGACCAATACACATGGTGCTGACATCCGCCTTGATAAACTGCATGGTGTCATAAACAGCCAGGCCGGCAGTGACTGACCCGCCAGGCGAATTAATATACAGATGGATATCCTTGTCCGGGTTTTCTGACTCAAGGAACAACAATTGTGCCACAATAACGTTGGCCATGTAATCTTCAACGGGCCCTACCATGAAGACCACGCGCTCCTTGAGCAAGCGCGAGTAGATATCGTAAGAACGTTCACCTCGGGGGGTCTGCTCGACAACGATTGGCACCAGATTCAGTGCTTGAGTATTTTGTGCTCCATTCATAAGATTAGTATCGTTCATTCACTTTTATCCTTGAGACTGTTTGGCTTCTTCCACAAGCGCACTGAACGTTGTGTTCAACTCTTTAACTTCAACACCGCTGTGTTCGACAACCCAGTCGACAACCTGTTCCTCGATGACGGCCGACTGGACACCTGCAAGCATTTCCTGGTTGCCATAATACCACTGCACCACTTCTTCCGGTTTC
>JASJGW010000222.1:0-5635 GCA_033791305.1 Gammaproteobacteria bacterium
GCCATCAACAAAACGAGCCCGGACAGGCCAAATAATCGATTCAATCCAGTCATCAAGTCCTCCATCTCTGCCATTCTAACAGCCTCATGAACACGCTGCTAAGGAGTCTCCAATAAATAATGACAGCATTGACAGCCACTGGTTGTATATCATTGGTGGATGCCTCAGGATTCGCCTCCGACAGACGCCAACTTGTATTAACTGACCCCGCCATGCAGAATTTTGCGTTCATCCCGGGATTTCCTTCAACTTGACATGTATTTAACCGTCCTTGGCATCAATCACCATACCGCGCCCGTCGAGGTTCGCGGGCAGGTCGCGTTCCCGCCGGAGCAGCTCGCCCGCGCACTGGCAGAGCTGACCGCGCTGGACGGTATGCATGAGGCCGCTATTCTGTCGACTTGCAATCGCACCGAAGTCTATTGCACCCGGGATGACACCTCTTCCGAGACGATCGCCACTTGGCTGTGCCGGTTCCACCAGCTTGATCCGGGTAGCCTGCAGCCACACTTATATACTTACCAAGAGGCCGAGGCCGTCCGTCACATCCTTCGAGTCGCCGCAGGACTGGATTCCATGATACTGGGCGAACCCCAGATACTGGGGCAGATGAAGGATTCCTACCAACAGGCCTTGCAGGCCAACAGCCTTGACACACTGGTAAACCGACTGTTCCAGCACACCTTTTCTGTGGCAAAGCAGATACGCACAGATACCGCCATCGGCGCCAGTCCAGTGTCAGTCGCTTTTGCTGCCGTCAGTCTGGCGCGGCAAATCTTCGACAAGCTGGAGAACCAGACGGCTCTGCTGATCGGTGCCGGTGAAACCATTGAACTGACCGCCCGGCATTTGCATGAACAGGGCATTGGAAAAACCGTCATCGCCAACCGTACCGTCTCGCGCGCCCATGATCTGGCGGCACAATTCGATGGTTATGGTATCGGACTGGATGAGATCCCTGTACACCTCGCGGAGGCTGATATTGTAATCTCCTCGACCGGTAGTACTGAACCGCTTATTACCCTGGACCAGGCAAGGACAGCCCTGAAAAAACGCAAGCATCGCCCTGTTTTCATGGTGGATATCGCTGTACCGCGGGATATTGCCGCCGATGTTGCGGAGCTTGACGATATTTACCTGTACACGGTTGACGATCTCAAGCATGTGATTGAAGAGAACCTGCGCTCACGCGAGGAAGCTGCCCTGCAGGCAGAGGAAATCATTGACGTTCAGGTAGAACGTTTCATGTCCTGGATACGTTCGCTGGACGCCGTCCCCACGGTACGCGCCTACCGGGAACATGCTCAATCGCTGGGTGCCAAAGAACTTGAAAAGGCCACCCGGCAACTTGAAAACGGCAAGCCGCCGCAGGAAGTTGTCGAGGCACTGACCAGGAACCTGCTAAGAAAACTGACGCACAATCCGAGTGTCAACCTGCGCAACGCTGCTGCTGAAGGAGAAACCGGCCTGTTTGAAGCAGTGCGCACACTGTTTCATCTTGACACCAGCGATAAATAATAATCATGCAAGCAAGCATCATCAATAAACTCGAGCAGATAGAGGAACGTCATAGCGAGGTCAGCGCCCTGCTTTCCGATGCAGACACCATTGCCGACCAGAACAACTACCGCAAGCTGTCGATGGAGTACGCACACCTTACCCCGGTTGTAGATACCTTTCGGGCATGGTCGCAGGCGCAGGATGATGTCACCACCGCACAGGAAATGATCAGGGATCCGGACCCCGACATGAAAAGCATGGCGGCAGAGGAACTGGAACGGGCACAAGGCGACATCGACAGGCTGGAACTGGAACTGCAGAAACTATTATTGCCGAAAGATCCACATGATAATAGCAACATCTTTCTGGAAATCCGTGCCGGCACCGGTGGTGACGAAGCAGCAATCTTTGCCGGCGACCTGTTTCGCATGTACTCGCGCTACGCAGAAAACAACAAGTGGCAGGTCGAGATACTCAGTGAGAGCGATGGTGAACATGGCGGCTACCGCGAGCTTATTGCGCGGATTGTTGGCCAGGGTGCCTATTCACGGCTGAAATTCGAATCCGGGGCCCACCGCGTGCAACGGGTACCCGAGACCGAATCACAGGGCCGCATACACACCTCGGCAGCAACCGTAGCAATACTGCCGGAAGCGGATGAAATAGACTCGATCGAAATCAACCCGGCAGACCTGAAAGTCGACACCTTCCGTGCCTCCGGCGCCGGTGGCCAGCATGTAAACAAGACCGACTCCGCCATCCGGCTGACCCACATACCCACGGGCATGGTGGTGGAATGCCAGGATGAACGCTCGCAACACAAGAACCGTGCCCGCGCCATGTCATTGCTTTCTGCCAAACTGCTGGATACCCAACAGGCAAAACAAAAAGCTGAAGAAACCGCAGCGCGCCGGTTGCTGGTCGGAAGCGGCGACCGCTCCGAGCGTATTCGCACCTATAATTTCCCCCAGGGGCGCATGACGGACCACCGCATCAACCTGACTGTTTACAAGCTCGATGATTTTATGTCAGGTGACCTTGACCTGGCTGTCGAACCACTCATCAACGAATATCAGGCCGATCAGCTGACCGCGCTGAATGAACAAAGCGGCTGAACCGGCCTCCATCAGGCAACTGCTCGAACAGGCGGCTGGACTGCTGTCATCAGACACAGCACGACTGGACGCGGAAGTACTGCTTGCATACGCCCTGGGGGAAATGCGCAGCCATCTGCATGCATGGCCAGAGAAAGTCCTGTCTGCAGAACAGCAGGTACAATTTTACCATCTGCTGCAAGCACGCATCCAGGGGGAACCTGTGGCCTATCTGACAGGCCAGCGGGAATTCTGGTCACTACCGCTAAGCCTGAACCCCGCGACACTGATTCCCCGACCGGAGACAGAAACACTGGTCGCACTGGCATTGGAGATCATCCCGGTTAACAGTACCGCACTGATCGCTGACCTTGGCACCGGCAGTGGCGCCATTGCGCTGGCCATTGCCCATGAACGGCCACACTGCCGCTTCCTGGCAACAGATATCTCGTTAGCTGCGATCGAAACCGCCACCACCAATGCACGCCAACTGGGTATTACCAACATTGAATTTTATCACGGTGACTGGTGTGAACCGCTGGCCGGCCGGCTATGTGATGTAATTGTGAGTAACCCGCCCTACATCAGGAGTACCGATCCCCATCTGCAGTCCGGCGATGTCCGGTTTGAGCCCCGCAGTGCACTCGCCGCCGGCCCGGAGGGCATGGATGACCTGGAAACAATAGCCCGTTGCGCCGGCCGCCATCTGCGTACAAGTGGCTGGTTACTCATGGAACATGGCTATGACCAGGGCAAGCAGGCCATACACTTGCTGGAAGCAAACGGATTCCAGACGGTCATTGACCATGCCGATGATGCCGGACTCAGCCGGGTCGTCATGGGTAAACGCTGAATATCTAGTTAGTGTCCGTCCATAAAGAATAACTCTCGCCAAAGCTTCCGCTCCTGCTCACGCCCCTTACCTACATCCTGTAGGCAAGACGCCAAGATCGCAAAGTTATAATCTATTGTTATCAAAAACATACTAAAGTTATTTCTTGGCGTCTTGGCGCCTTTGCGAGAGAAATTACAGCGTTTATGGATGGAAACTAGTTAGTAGCGCAGGGGCAGCCGCACAGGCAAAATACCTTGATATTTCCGTCAACAGCGCTACGATGGAAGGGTGATCGAGAAACTGAAACACCGTTCGATCTGGCTTACCGAGCCAAGTCAGGATCCGAACTACGGGGAATCTGCAGCGGAACTGTTGCGTAATGTCAGGGGAGTCGTGCGTGTCAAGGTTGCAAAATCAGATCACCTGCTCATCAGCTACAATGTACGTGAAATCACCCTCCAGGTCATTGAGGAATTATTAACCGAATTTGGCTACAAACTGCGTACCAGTCTCTTCTGCCGCATCATGCGCGGCCTGTGTTATTACGTCGAAGATATTGAATGCACAAACTGCAAGCATGATCAGGCAGACTGCACCCGTGAAGCATTCATCACCCGTTACCTGCGACGCCCGCATGGCTGTCGTGACCAGCGCCCGGACTACCTGCGACGCTACCTGTAAAACCCTGCTGTATCCCCTCTACCCAACCCTCACCCGGAGGGAGAGAGCGTTGATGGGACAACAATAGCATTGCACACACAATGAACGACGCACAGCTACTCCGCTACAGCCGTCAGATCATGCTGCCGCAGGTCGATATCGAGGGACAGGAACGGTTGCTGGCAGCACGGGCATTGATTATTGGTGCCGGTGGTCTCGGCTCACCGGCAGCCATATACCTGGCAGCGGCTGGTGTTGGCCATCTGGTGATGGCCGATCACGACATCGTTGAACTATCAAACCTGCAACGACAATTGCTGCACCATGACAAGGACATCGGACGTAGCAAGGTCGCCTCGGCACAGGACACACTCACCATCATCAACCCTGACATCCGGGTCTCCACCATCGCGCAAACCCTGCAAGGGGGCACACTTGGCGACGAGGCCCGGCAGGCCGATGTGGTACTGGACTGCAGCGACAACTTCGCCACCCGCTTCGCCGTTAACCGGGCCTGCGTGACACACCGAACACCGCTGGTCTCGGGTGCCGCCATCCGCATGGAGGGACAGGTGGCAGTCTTTGATTCCAGAATAGCAAACAGCCCCTGTTACCACTGTCTGTACAAGGAAGGCGAGGAGGATGACCAGACCTGTTCCGGGAACGGTATACTCTCCCCGGTTGTTGGCATCATCGGCTCATTGCAGGCACTGGAAGCTCTCAAGGTGATCCTCTCCATGGGTGAAACCCTGGCAGGCCGCCTGGTCATTTTTGATGGCCTCACACACGAATGGCGGACATTATCACTGCGGCAGGATCCTGACTGTACAGTGTGCGGCTGATGCCGGATTCAGGCTGACACCACCACCGGAAACCCCAGTCCGCGCAACATCTGTTCACACTCGCCATCTGTTTCGGTAAGCAGCACGCTGGTTGCCGAAAATTCACGCCTGGCCGGATATTCTTTCCGCAGCCGGTCAAAGTATGCCGGCTGTTCACCGGGTGGCAACGCAAGCATCGCGCGCAAGCGCGCATCATCGGCACGAATATCATAGACACTGAAAATAGCGGCCCGCAGCATGGCGGTTACCCCTGACTCACTGAACTCGACAACAGACCCGGCGGGCAAATAGTCAGCCGCCTGCCAATGCCCGGGGTGCCCGAACCAGTCACTGGCCGACCGGTAGATCATCTCTGTCCCCCGCAGCTTGCCATCCAGGCTGTAGCCGGCAATATGTGGCGTTCCGAGGTCCACACGCTGCAATAATGACGTATTGATTGCCGGTTCACCTTCCCAGACATCCAGCACCACTGACAGGTCGTCCCGCTCAGCCAGCATCGCGTCCAGCGCCCGGTTATCTGTCACGGCGCCACGCGAGGTATTGATAAACAGCGCACCCGGCTGCAGCTTCCTCAATAGCACCGCATCAAAAAGGTGGTGTGTCGGGTATTTACCGTCCCGGGTATATGGCACATGCACAGTAATTACATCGGCCTGCAGCACATTATCGAGCGAGACAAAATCATCATAACCGCCCTGCGCCTG
>JASJGW010000223.1:0-3516 GCA_033791305.1 Gammaproteobacteria bacterium
CGCAGGGTGCAATGAAATGCTACGGGACAAGGCTGTCAAACAGCCCCAGCTATCTATTTAGTCGATGTCATGGTCATATCATTACAGTCTTTTTCCTGCCTGCGATATACGAAGCGTGGAGGAACCACCTGGACTATACTCCTGTCAAAGCACATACTTGCCACTGGCTACAGGAATATGGCGACGCCCTGTTCCGTTACGCGCTACGGCGACTGCACAATACCGCGCATGCAGAAGATGTGGTACAGGAAACCCTGCTGGCCGCGTTTCAGGCACGCGCCAGTTACTCCGGTCGGGCCTCCGAAAAGACCTGGCTCACCGGTATCCTCAAGCACAAAATCATTGATTTCATACGTACACAGGTGCGCGAAGCAACCGTGGGAGACATCAGCGCATTGTCCGATGCGACAGTGGATAGCGGCATCGACGAACTGTTTGATGCCCGCGGTCAGTGGCTACACCCACCACAGGACTGGGGTAAACCAGACATGGCGCTGCACAACCACCAGTTCATAGAAATCTTCGCACACTGCCTGGAGCATCTGCAGCCAGCACATGCACAGATTTTCTCTCTGAAAGAAATTGCTGGCCAGTCCATTGATGAAATCTGCAAGGAACTCGACATCACGGCGACCAATTGCAGCGTAATGCTGTATCGCGCCCGCATGGGCCTGAGGCGCTGCCTCGATATTCGGTGGGCCGGCAACAACCAGAAGGAATTTCATTAATGCTGTCCTGCAAAGATGTCTGTTACACCGTTTCGGAGTCACTGGACAAAAACCTCCCCTTGCACAGACGCCTCGGGATAAGGGCCCATCTGTTGATGTGCAAAGCCTGTCAGCAGATGGTTCAGCAGATGAAGTTACTGCGCACAGCCGCCCAATATTATGAGTCAAATGGTGAGAAGGAATCACTGTCAAAGGAAGCCAGCGCCCGTATCATGACACGGCTGCGACAGGCAAAAGACGATCGCACGGAATGAGTAAGCAGGAAACAATCATGGAAACCACCAATTGTAAGTATCAATTGAGGCAATACACAAAGCCATTGTCACACGCACCATAGTGCAAACAGGCCAACATCATTTGCGAGTGCGTATTCTGGTAATTCCGACCACCCGTTCGATCAGGCATCCGCAACCGCCTGCTCCGGGTTCATCCTGAAGCGGCTGCGTACGTCTTCGATAATCAGGTACAGACTCGGCACCAGCAAAAGCGTTATCAGGGTTGCAAACAAGATACCATAACCCAGCGATATCGCCATCGGGATCATGAAACGTGCCTGGCGGGAGGTCTCGAAGATCATCGGTGCAAGCCCACCAAAGGTGGTAATGGTGGTTAACAGAATGGGACGAAAGCGGCGGATACCTGCCTGCTGAATAGCATCGATGGCATTGGCACCCTGGCGGCGCAAATCGTTTGCGTAGACAATCATCACCAGTGAATCGTTAACCACCACGCCGGCCAGCGCGACCAGTCCCATCATGCTGATGATACTCAGACTGTAACCCATGATCATATGTCCGATAACCGCACCTACCAAACCAAAGGGAATCGCCGCCATGACGATAACGGGCTGTATGTAACTGCGAAATGGAATGGCCAGCAACGCATAAATCACAATCATCGCGATCACAAAACTGCCTATGAGACTGGCCATGGACTCCCGCATATCCGCCTGCTGACCCTCGAAGCCATACGTCAGGCCCGGATAATCACGCGTCAACTGTGGCAGGGCAGCGGCCTTCAGGGTAGCCAAAACCTGGCTGGTTGCCTTCCTGGGTTCCACGTCTGCGGTTACCTCCACCGTGCGTCGGCCATCACGCCGCTCAATGCTGGTATAGGCCCGGCTGCGTGTGACCTCCGCGACCTGCCGCAGCGGTACATCACCACCGGCCGGTGTATGTATCAGCAACTGTTCGATATCGTATTCGCTGACACGTTGCGCAGCGGGCAACATCACCATGACCTTTATTTCATTACGGCCACGTTGCTGGCGCAAGGCCTCGGCACCATAGAAGGCACTGCGAACCTGGCGTGCCACCTCACGCGCTGTCAGGCCGAGACTGCGTCCCTCCGGCAGCAGCCTGAAATCCAGCTGCTGCTTGCCAGGTGAAAAGCCATCGTCTATATCCTTCACATTGGCATATTCGTTCAATTCCATGGCGAGGAGGCTGCTGGCCTGGTCGAGCACATCAACATCACGGTGACTCAGTTCCACCGTGAGTGCCGCGCCCGAGGCAGGCCCACCCTGGTTGGATTTAAACTTGAGCGACTCCAGACCCGGGATCTGTCCGACCCGCTCGCGCCACAGCCGGGTAAATTCCGCGGTGGACAGTGGGCGCACCCCGGGGTCTGTCAGATATAGCCTGGCCGTGACCACGTTGGCATCGACAACTGCGAGGATGCCCCTGGAAAGTTGGCCGCCGCCATTCTCCTCCACCAGGGTTGCAGCCACAGACAGAAGTTGATCACGCACTGCAAGGCTATTTTGCAACGGGCTGCCATAAGGCAGTACCGCCTCGACCACCGCCCGATCTGAATCGGTTTCCGGCATCAATACAAAACCCATGCGCCCGCTGGCCACATAACCAACCATCGCCACCAGGATCGCTATACCGACGGCCACCGTCAGATAGCGGTTATGCAAACACACGGTCACCAGGGGTCCATAGCGGTCACGGATAAAGTGTCGTACGTGGCGGCTGAATGTCTGTTGGCGCTGATGTAGCCATGCACCGACACGGGTGCGGCCATTGCTTCTGGAATGCGCCAGGTGCGAAGGCAAAATAAACAGCGCCTCGACCCAGGAGATCACGAACACACTACCGACCACAAAGGGGAAGATAACAAATATCTTCCCGATCATGCCCGGCACAAAATACAGCGGCATAAACGCAACGATATTGGTCAGTATGCTGTAGCTGACAGGTACAGCGACATCGCGTGCACCACGGATAGCGGCCTCCACCGGACTCATCCCGCGCTGACGGTATTCATAGATATTTTCACCGGCAATAATGGCATCATCCACCACGATTCCCAGCGCAATGATAAACGCAAACATGGAGACCATGTTGATGGACACCCCCAGTCCGGGCAGAAACAGGATGGCACCGAGAAAGGCCGTTGGAATACCCATGGTCACCCAGAAGGCGAGTTTGATTTCCAGGAAGATCCCGAGCATCACCAGCACCAGCGTCAGACCGATGAGACCATTGCGCGTCAACAATTCCAGTCGCTGCTGGTAGATCTTGCTCTGATCGATATTAACGGCACTGTGGACATCGGGCGGCAGCTCCGCCTCGAACGCATCCAGCGTCTGGCGGACATCCCCGGCAATACCCAGCGGCGTCTGTTCTCCTACCCGGTACACCTCAAGGCTCATGGCGGGCTGACCATCAAAACTCCGCACCCGGTCGACATCCTCGAAGACATCGCGCACCTGTGCGATGTCGCGTAGCCTGATGACAGTGCCGTCACGCGAAGTAATAACAGGAATCTCGCCGACGCCCTC